>CAZUXO010000173.1:0-3488 GCA_964624325.1 uncultured Dehalococcoidales bacterium | reverse complement strand
CGTGTGCTCTTCCGATCTAGCCACATTTGTAATAATTAGAAAACACAAAATCTTAAACCTGGTTATTTTAAGCGCAACCCTGGTAACATTCTGGACATTATATGGAGCGGCCAATGCGCTGAATAATAATCTTCCAAGTTTCATACAGCGTGCTTTTTCTTTTGATACACTCCAAGCGCAAATTGTCACCCCGCTTTCAACCACAAGCACCTCCCACGTTGTTGTTAATCAAATTAGAATAGTGTTCAGTGCTTTATTCTTGTTATTAGCATTGTTGGGGATAATAATTTCCTTCAGGAATATCAGAGAAAAGGCGAACATAATTAATCTAGCACTATTAGGGGTTGCTGTTGTGCTACTCGCCTCCGGGTTATACGGGACTGAACTCTTCATGCGTACATATCTTTTCACCCTTATACCCTTAGCCTTTTTCGGGAAGAAATTACTCAAATTTAGGATAGCCACCGGTGCGCTTTTCCTTTTGCTCCTAACTGCCCTTCCTCTTGGGGTAATATCAACCTATGGAAACGCAGCCTCGGGTCATATACCAAGTGGCGAGGTGGCCTATTGGCACTTTACTCATGATGATATAGGAAAAGGCTATATCACAGGTGGCCTTCAATCGTGGTATTCGGGCTATGCAGGATACACCAAGGTTGATCTTGCCCAATTGGTGTGGGTTGATGACTTGTTGGTGGATCCTGTTCTGAAAGATGACCAACCTCAATATATTAATGTGGGCACTTACATGCAATCGGCATATAAATTCTTGTTTAATAATCCAGATTTTATCCCGGAAACTCGTACCCGGTTAGAGAATTCCCCGCATTATAGCGTTATCTATTCAAACCCAGATGCTGATATCTATAGCTATGAGATACAGGGACAATGAGAAAAATGCTATTCAGTCCTAACGTTGACCTTTTTTATTTCCATCAGGGGATTTTTTAATGTCCCTAACTATTACGGCCGTTATAGTTGTAAAAAATGCAGAAAAAACAATGAATAACTGCCTTGAATCGGTACGCCGGAACAACCCTGCGGAGGTTATCATCATTGATGGCATATCAACTGATCGCACTCTTGAGATCGCCCGCGTTTACACGAATTGCATTTATTCCGACGAAGGCAAAGGCGTCAGCTTTGCCCATCAACTCGGCCTGGCGAAAGCCGCACAGGCTTATGTTGCCTTCATTGATGCTGATATTATGCTGCCAGATGCAGCGTTGGAAACAATGCTAGGGGAATTGAAAGCCGGGGGTTTCGCCAACTTGCAGGCTAGGGTAGTACCGCTCCATTCGGAAACCTATTGGCAACGCGCGCAGGATGAGCAAATACGCTCGCGCCAATCGCGCGTCCCTGGGGGATTGAGCGCCTGCGTCTTGAACAAAAACATCGCTTTGAAGATAGGCTTCGACCCGTCTATCCGTATCGCTGGCGATGACTGGGACTTCCTGTACCGTATGAATAAAGCTGGATATAAAGTCGGAGTCTCCTCTGTATCAGTCGCCCACGCACACCGAACAGATTTCAAAGGGCTGGTACGACAGAAATTTTGGTATGGACGGTCTAAGCCTGCCCTCATCCGGAAGCATGGGCCATGGAACGGTGACCTGTGGACTCCCATGGTGATGGCCTACTGGCTGGGTTTGTGCATCGTCAAGGGCAAGCCAAACCTTATCCCGTACATTCTGGTAAGCGGCGTGGCCGATACCGCAGGCATGGTCAAGGGGTTGTTTGAGCTAAGGCGTTAGGTAACGAGCAAGAAGCAAGATTATACATCGGAGATATTATGGAAAAAATGCTATTCAAGCCCGATGAAAATATCAAAATGAATAAACCTATTTCCTTCGCCGAGTACCAAAGCCATATCAATAGGTATATTTTCGCCGCTAATTACGCGCAGGGCAAGGTTGTTTTAGATATTGCGTGTGGCACGGGTACAGGAAGCATGTATTTGGTGAGCAAAGGTGCCAAGAAAGTTGTTGGAGTGGACATCTCCGAAGATTCGCTTAAAGAAGCCCAGACATGGAACCAAACACAGAACCTAGAATTTATTCTTTCAGACGCCGAATCTTTGCCATTGCCAAGCCACTCGTTTGATCTAGTTGTTTCGTTCGAGACCATTGAACATTTGAAAAATCCGGAGGAGTTTCTTTTGAATTCAAACAGGTTATTAAAAAATGGGGGTATTTTCATATGTTCTACCCCAAATAAAAGTGTTACCTCCCCGATATTCAGAAGGCCATCTAACCCTTATCACGTTAAAGAATATTATCCGAAAGAATTCTGTGATTTGGTCGGCCGCTATTTTGGAGATGTCATTACGTATGGGCAACGCACGCTCAATTTAAAAGACAGGCTAAAAATGCCGATGATCAGCACTACAGCCCACATACTTAATATAATGCCTGGCGGAAGCAGGATAAAAGATATTCTGAGCAGGATTGGACGGTCCTTTCTGGCCGAGTCCTTCCTTCCGTTGTTTGATCGCGAATTCGATAAAAACCAGGACAATAATTATCAAATCTTACCTTACCAAAACACCTTGTTAAAAACGCCCGAATATATAATCGTGGTGGCAAAGGTAAAACCAGAATGAACAGAATACGGTATTATTTCGGCAAGAAATGGCTGAAGTTCAGGGACATTTTGAACCATGACATAGCGAAATTTGCTAAAAGACAATATCACGATTTCAATGCAATGGTGGGGACACTCCTCCCTTATACTGGAGAGATTAGAGGGAAACGGATACTGGACATCGGCTGTGGCCGGTTGTACCCCTATACTCTTTTACTTCATAACCTTGGTAACCAGGTATCCGGAATCGACATGGTCTATACGGGTGTTAATACACCAATAATTATGAAGCAATGGGAAATTTTGAAGAGAAATGGTTTCGAAAGTTTTATAGGTAGCCTGATAACTGGCGCACTGCGGAAAGACGAAGCGTATTATCGGGAGTTAAAGGCTCTCTGCGACTTCCCTATAACTACAAAAGGGTTAGATATTAGACAGATAGATGCCCAAAATATGGATTTCCAAAATGAAACGTTCGATATAGCAATATCAATCACCGTTTTTGAGCACCTATCCAATGTGCCGCAAGTTGTCAACGAACTAAAGCGGGTTATGAAAAGTGGCGGGATTGTCTATATATATGTCCATTTGTTCACAAGCCCATCCGGAGGACATCATTTTAACTGGCAAAATACTCATGAGGTTCCACCATGGGACCATCTCCGAGAAAAGAGACTCCCTTTGACCGTTTATCTTAACGGAATATCGGAGGCGCAGTATCTCACGTTGTTCCGTGATAAGATCGGAAGAGCACACGTCTGAACTCCAGTCACCGGCTATGATCTCGTATGCCGTCTTCTGCTTGAAAAAAAAAAAAAATAATACAATCACTAGTACGTGTCTTACAACAACACTACCACTCCAGTCCCTCCAATCCCGATCATATACATCTTTCTCCGTGACTA
>CAZUXO010000172.1:0-4200 GCA_964624325.1 uncultured Dehalococcoidales bacterium | reverse complement strand
CGAGTGTTTTCTATTTTTTTTAATGATCAGGCGCCCACCGAGCTTCACACGGCTCTGAACACTCTTTCCCTACACGACGCTCTTCCGATCTCCGTTGACACGGAAAAGTCCAATGGTGCCGTGCAGGCTGAAAGCCCATGCCAGGAAAAGGGCGACGAACAGTGTGCCTGTAAGTGTCAAAATGGCTGGAATGGCTTTTTTCATGATATTACGACCTCAAAATAGATTTGGTGCGAAAGTCTATTCTACCTTTTAAGCACTATCAGCAGCAGGGTTGTCAACCCGACGGTAAATCCCAGTCCCACCAAAGCCATCCCCGTGTAAATCATCCGAGCGCCGGATTTAATGCGGTCTTCCGGCTGAAGCATGTTGCGGCCCTGGGTCATGAGGTTATATCCCAGCAGAACGATAATAAATCCTTGCCCTAAAATGATGATGTAATCCAGCCATTGTGTGCTCATTTATTACATTCCTTCAATCTCGCGCATCAGCACACCGAGAATTTCGGATTCCTCAATAACCGCTACCTGCTCACCTTTTTTAAACAGTACGGCTTTGCCTTTGCCGCAGGCTATTCCAATATCAGCGTCTTTGGCTTCACCGGGTCCGTTAACCACACAGCCCATGATGGCCACACGTATCGGTTTTTTAATCATTTGTAATTCCCGTTCCACCTGCCCTGCCAGATCAATGACGTCCACCTCGCAGCGTCCACAGGTAGGACAGCTCACCAGTACCGGTCCGTGCTGCCTCAGGTCCAGGCTTTTCAAAATTTCATAGCCTGTTATAACTTCTTCGCGCGGATGGGTGGTGAGCGAAACACGGATTGTGTCACCGATGCCCATGTAGAGCAGCGTGCCGATACCGGCGGCGCTCCTGATGACTCCCGTTCGCGGAGTGCCTGCCTCGGTTATACCGAGATGTAAGGGATAGGTTATTTTGGCCGCGATGTCCGTGTAGGCCTCGATGGTGGTCGGCACGTCGAAGGCCTTCAGCGAAACCTTGATAAGGTCGAAGTCCCGATCTTCCAGCAGCTTGATATGAACTAAAGCGGCTTCAACCATGCGCTGCGGCAGGGTCAGGTCGGGCTTGTCTGTTTTAGGTAGGCTGCCGGCATTAACGCCGATGCGGATTGGAACCTGTCTCTCTTTCGCTGCTTTGACCACGGCGGCCACTTTTTCCGGCTCCGAGAGGTTGCCGGGGTTGAGTCTGAGGCAGTCCACCCCCGATTCCAACGCCATGAGGGCCAGGCGGTGGTCGAAATGAATATCAGCAATGAGTGGAATCGCTATGCCTTTCCTGATGGCTGCCAGCGCCCTGGCGGCCTCTATGTCGGGCACGGCCACACGGATTATCTCACAACCGTATCCCTCCAGCTCTTTTATCTGTTGGATGGTGGCGCTCACGTCGCGCGTATCGGTTTTGGTCATGGACTGCACACTGACGGGAGCAACTCCCCCCACGGTCACTCCACCGATACGGATTGCCTTGGATACCCTCCTTGGGTGCATTTCTACGGTCCGCCTCCATTTACAATCCGGATGATATCCTGGTAGGTTATGATCAGCGCCAGACCGATGAGTAACATAAATCCGATAAGGTGTACCGTGCCCTCGGTCTTGGGGGATACGCGCTTGCCGCGCCTGACCCATTCCAGAAAGACAAAGGCCAGACGTCCCCCGTCGAGGGCAGGTAGAGGCAGCAGGTTCATTATGGCCACGCTCATGCTGAGGAAGCCGGCGAACTCCAGGAGCGGGCTGATGCCAGCCTGCGCCGCCTCACCGGTAAGCTGGGCGATGCCCACCGGGCCGGTTAGCTGCATGGAACTGGTGCCAACGAATAAGCTCAGTATCGAGTTTTTGAACAGCACCATCGTCTGGAAGGTCTCGTTAACGCCAAGTGAGATGCTTCTAAAGAAGCTCTCTCCCTTTTTGGAGGTCGCCAGGTTTTCGAGCTGTATAGATACGCCTATAGCTCCCTGCCCCGCCGGGGGTTTCCAGCGTGGTACCAGGCTAATGGTTTTCAGTGTACTCTGAGGTGTCTGCACCAACATAGACGTGTCTTTGCCCAGGTTCATTTCGATGTAGCGGGAGAGGTCGGCCATGTTGTTAATAGTTTTGTCATTGACAGACAGAATAATGTCTCCTGTTACGATACCGGCGGATTCGGCGGGTGAATTAGCTACCACTTCCTGCACGGTCACTTGCCCTGTAACGATGGTATGCGGCACCATGTATGCCACGGAAAAGAGAACAAAAGGGAGAATGGCGTTGACGATAGCTCCGGCGCTTAGCACCAGAGCGCGTGTTGCGCGGCTCTTGGAGGCCAGGCTGCGCAGGGATGAGGGGTCTTCCTCTCCTGTCATTTTGGTGAAGCCTCCAATGAGCAGCCAGTTAAGGGAGTAGATGGTCTCGCCTCTCTTGATACCGAAGATACGAGGTGGATAACCCAGTCCGAACTCCTCAACTTTAACGCCCGAAAGCTTGGCGGTAATAAAATGCCCCAACTCGTGCGCCAGTATGATACCTGTGAATACCATGATAAAAGATATGATGGTAGTAGCTAGCAATGCAGTCTCTCCTGTTTTATGGACTCTTTGATGACTTCCCGAGCCTGGGCGTCGGCCAGCATGATGTCTTCTATGGCGGGATGAGTGGTGTTTGAGTGTTTTGCCAGTGCGTTGTCGATGAGAACGGCGATGTCGCTAAACTTGATGCGTCCCTCCAGGAACATATCGACGGCCACCTCGTCGGCAGCGCACAGCGCCGCTGGGTAAGTGCCGCCCTTTCTGCCGGCCTCCAACGCTAGTCGCAGGCAGGGAAATTTGTCATAATCCGGTTGTTCGAAATCGAGACGGTTCACGCGGGAAAAGTCCATCTGTGGGAGTTCGGCATTCCCCCACCTTTCCGGATGGCTTAAAGCATACTGGATGGGAAGATGCATATCGGGAGCGCCAAGCTGCGCCTTGACGGCGCCGTCGGCAAATTCCACCATCGAGTGAATAACGCTTTGCGGGTGTACCAGCACGTCAATATTTTCGTAAGGTATTTGAAAAAGCCAGTGCGCCTCGATGACCTCCAGTCCCTTATTCAACAGCGTGGCCGAATCGATGGTGACCTTGCGACCCATTTTCCATGAGGGATGTCTCAGCGCCTGTTCGGCAGTCACTTCTTCCAGTTCTGCCCCCGAGTAACCGCGGAAAGGTCCACCGGAGGCCGTGAGTATAATGCGGGACGGTGCGCTCTTTTCACCTTCCAGACATTGCCAGACGGCGCTATGTTCGCTGTCTACCGGCTTGATTTGGGCATGATGCTTTCGGGACATCGGAATGATAATGGCCCCAGCTGTAACCAAAGATTCCTTGTTGGCCAGCGCTACTTTCTTACCTGCCTTGATGGCCGATAGCAGGGGCATCAATCCTGAAACGCCGGAGGAGGCCGCCACCACGGTATCAACGTCGTTGTGGTCTGCCATCTCCTCCTGGCTCATAAATTCGAAATTGCCTGAGGGAAGTTGAGCAGGGTCGCCCTGGCAAAAGACAAAGCGTGGCTTGAATTCACTGATTTGGTCGGAGAGTAGCCTTAGGTTGTATCCGCCCGCCAGGCCAATAACTCGCAGACGATTGGGGAATGAGCGCACTATGTCCAGTGTCTGGCGTCCGATGGAACCGGTGGAGCCAAGGACGATGATATTTTGTGTTAGACCAGCCATATTACGTAATAATAGACGACCAGCCCGGCGAAGACAACGCCGTCGATACGGTCCAGCACGCCTCCGTGTCCGGGCAGCACTTTGCCGGAATCCTTAGCGCCCATATTGCGCTTGAAAAGCGATTCTATCAGGTCTCCAACCTGTGCGAAGAGACTGATGGCGAAAGAAAGCCCGATGGCCTGTAAAATGCTCATCGGGAGCTTGAACAGCCATGAGATAATCAGTCCCACGGTCAAGGCGCCGGCAACGCCTCCGGCTGCGCCTTCCCAGGTCTTGCTGGGGCTGATGGAGGGTGCCATTTTATGGCGTCCCAGCGCACGTCCTACGAAATAGGCCGATGTGTCACAGGCGAAGGTAGCGAAGAGCGCCAGGATGACCCAGTCTCGCCCCTGTGGTAGTTCTATCAAGGCTACATAACGGCTGGCGATCCATCCTAGATATAGAACCCCAATCACCGTGAAAGCCCAACTGGAGCAGGCCCATTCGCGG
>CAZUXO010000171.1:0-5358 GCA_964624325.1 uncultured Dehalococcoidales bacterium | reverse complement strand
TGACTTTGAGCTTGGCGATTTTATCGCTGCCACTCAGGGCAACCCAGATATAGGTCCCGTCAAAGATGATTCCAAAAGGATTAGTCCCCACCTGGTAGGTACCGATGACACTTCCGTCGCTGCCCTTTAGTTTGGTGACGTCGTTAGTGGAATAATTGGCGACCCAGATATTGGTGCCGTCATAACAGATTCCCTGAGGGTTGGTACCCACGGGATAAAGGCCTAATAGAGTGCCGTCGCTAACGCGGAACTTGCTGACGTTATTGCTGCCGCTGTTGGTAACCCAGATATTTTTCCCATCTGAAACCAGAGACTGCGGATAGGATCCAGCACCTAGGGGGTAGGTCCCCACCATACTGCCGTCAGAAGCCTTAACCTTTGCTATGTTGTTACTGCCGCTGTTGGTTACCCATACATTAGCCCCATCAAAGGCAACCCCTACCGGATATGCCCCGATCCCCACATCGTAATTGCCAACCAGACTGCCGTCACTGGCTTTAAGTTTAGCCACCATGTGCTGTTCAAACATTGATGCCCAGATATAGGTACCGTCAAAGCAAAGAAAGGCCGGCCAGCGGCCGCCAACACCGTAGTTACCAACCACTCTGTTATCGGACACGCTTATCTTCGTAAGGTAATTATTGTTGACAGAACTGGCAATCCAGACATTCTGCCCGTCAAAACAGATGCCCATTGGTGCATTTCCAACCGGGTAAGCCCCCTGGTTGCCACCGTCACTTATGCGGATTTTCGTTACAGTTTCATTGCCGGAGCTTACTACCCAGACAGCATTGCCGTCAGACACAATGCCATAAGGGTAGGAGCCTACTTTGTAATTTCCCAAGGTAGTGCCATCACTTGCTTTGATCTTGGTTATGCTATCAGTGCCAGCATTCGAGACCCAGATGGTGGCACTGTTTTTGTCATAGCAGATGCCGTGAGGCTTGCTGCCGGCAGGGTAAGTGCCTACAAGACTGCCGTCACTGGCTTTCAGTTTGTATACGTCGTTGCTGTCGTAGTTGGCCACCCAGATGAACGCCCCATCGAAGACGATATCCTGGGGATTGGTGCCCGCCTTGTACGTGCCTTGCAGGGAGCCGTCACTGGCTTTCAACTTTGAGACATTATTGCTGTTGTAGTTGGCCACCCATATATAGGCACCATCAAAGCACACCGCCACTGCTCCGCTGGCAGTGTCAAAGGAAGTGAGTACCTGTGTATTGGGGGGTGTGGTGGAAGTTACCGGTGCAGCCGAAGTTGCCGGTTTGCTCGATGTAACCGGTGTGGTAGAACTTGCCGTCGTATTCGAAGTAGATGGTGTAGTACTAACAATCTGGCTGGTAAGCGAAGGATTGTTTGAAGTCGTGATTGAAGGTGAAACTATTATCGTATTCGAGTTATGGCTACTGGCAGTACTGCTGGTTTGAGTAGTCGGTGTTGCGGTTTTCGTATCACAGGAAAGAGATAGCACAAGTACTGCTATCAAACAAGCGCTACTCAACTTGCTTATAATATTCACGCTTTCCTCCTGTCTTGCACAGGTTTATTGAAAATTCAATCCGGGTTTTAGACGGGTTGTCAGATGCGATACCCTTCCACGATATCATATTATTATATAAATTTGAAAATCTGCTATTGCCGCATTGAAAGATAAAAGAAAGCATTAGTTATTTTTATCTTGGTAGTCATGGCCTTTGGTTGTTATAAATAGGATGGTGAAGAAAGCAGTTCCCAAGAGGGCCAAAACTCCAAGCCAAATATAACTGTAGTTGAAACCGGGATTTTTATGTTCCTGCGGCAGTTCGGTGGCTGAAGACGTGATCATGGGCGTTGTCGAATGTGCTGATGCAGCTGTAGTATTTACATCGCCAAATACGTAGCCAGCACCCGCTTTGTCCTTTTGTAATGGAGCCCCCAATATGGCTGTATCACCGCTCAGGGATACCGAGTAACCGACTTCATTATGATCAACGGCATCGTTAGCTGTAAGCTTTGCCTGTTGTTTCCAGGTAGCATCGCTGCGTACGAAAACATAGGCCGCTCCCGTTCCATTCTGGCTGAATGCCCCCACCAAAGCTGTATCACCGCTGATCGCTACCGAACAGCCGAAAGAATCGTTTAGTGCCGAGTCGTTGGGTGTTATCATGGCCTGTGGGTTCCAGGTAGATCCGTCGCTAGCAAAAATATATACCTGCCCGCGTGTATTGAAACCATTGAAATCACCGACAAGGACTGTATTTGCATCTATCGCCACTGAACCAAACCCATCTGCGACTGTACCAGGTGCAGAAAGATAGCCCTGCTCGTTCCATTCCAAGCCAGAACGCACGAATACATATGCAGCTCCAGTAGGCCTGCCTGAAGCCACTACAACAGCTGTATCACCGCTAACTGATACAGCTGCTCCGTATTCATCGTAAGCTACTGTATCGTGACCAAGGATCTCGGCTTCCTGGATCCAGATGGAGCCACTACGAACGAAAATGAAGGCAGCACCGGCAGCGTTGTTGCTATTGTTGGCTCCTACGACAATCGTGTCACCACTGATTGATACCGAACAGCCGAAGCATGGATTGTCTAAAGCGCCAGCGTCGCCGCCGCGTATATTTTCGTTACCGTTAAGTTCAGCCTTCTGGCTCCATATGGAACTGCTGCGTTCAAACACATACACTGCGCCTTGATAGCTATTTTTTCTTTGGGCACCAATTGCTATTACGTCGCCACTGACAGACACTGCCCAACCGAACAAATCTCCATCTACGCCATTATTTGCGGTGAGTTTAGCTTGTTGTACCCATGTATTGCCCTCACGTACATAGACATAAGCTGCTCCTGTGTAGTTGTTGTCGAATGGTGCTCCAGCTACAACTGTATTGCCGCTGATAGAAACCGAATAGCCGAGGTTATCATTGACCGCGGCGTCATCGGCGGTGATTTTGGTTTCAGATGTGGTTGAGAAATCCGCCTTGACGAACTGTTTGCTGCCCAAAATACTAACTGTTCCAAGTGCTAGAAAAAGGATAAGTGCATTTACAATAGACCATTTAGAAGGAGCCTTTCTCCGCTTATTCATATCATTGTCCTTTGTTTCGGTGTTCATCGTAAACAAAACCAAAACTGCCGGCTAGTTTGAGCATAGCCGCGCAATGTTCAACCGTCGGTCAGATAATTCTTGCCCGGCTCCAACGAATTCCTATTCTGGCATAACCGTTTCGTCGTATGCCCACCAGAGGTCGCCGACAGTTGAAATAATATAACTCCCAGTAACCTCAATTTTCGCAGCGCTTTTAGGGTAGTTTATACACCCTCCGCTTATGCCTTTCCCCGTCTTGGCATCAAACTCGGTCCCACAGGTATCGCAATTTAGGATTCCTTTCTGTAAAGAGAATCCAATCGAGCCGCAAGGCACGCAAATAGCCGCTCTCACATAGGTAGTTCCATCCAGCGAGTAGGCCATATAAGCCTCCCTGCCGATGGGCAGGGTTATCCAGAAGTGAATCATTTTGTTTTGTTGTATGGCACTTAGAGGTATCGAAATACTTTCTCCCTGAACCGAAGGCGCAACCCATGTAGGCTTGTATATGGTCCTATCGGAGCTACTCACACCGATGTTGGCGTGGATGGATGGTAGGTTGTTGACCGAAGTAGTAGGACTCATAATTGGGGTGGACTCGGTGCCTTGTTTGCTGCATCCAGAGAGCACGAGCAGGATCGCTAAAACGGCAGGAAAAGCTTTCTCAAATAGTAACTTGCTTGGCATTCTGGTTACCTCGAAATTGCTGATTCTTTCTGCCAAATTGAAGGACAGAGTCTTTGGGGTATCTCCCTTGTTCCGTTTGTTTTCGTTCCCCATTGCTTTATCATCGCAATCCAAACCCTTACAGTATGAGGATACTTTTTAAGTATACGCTATATTTCTTAAGCCCGGATTAGGCAGGAGTTAAAGAGATATAAATTATGCTATGGTGATTTGGGGTTGGCTTCATCTGCCCAGGCAAGGCATGTGTGTTGTATGAGTAACCAGGTATCTGGGATCTTTAAATCATGCAGACGCCGGTGAAACCGATGAAGTTCGCACCCGCAAACCTTCTTCTGCCCGGATAACGGTCACGCTATCGCTGCGGGCATTGGCGACCCAGATATTTGTGCCGTCAAAACATAGATCCTGAGGGTTTTTACCCACGATATATGTTCCAACCCAACTTCCATCGTAGGCCTTGAGTTTGGTCACGGTGTTTTCTGTACTGTTTACCACCCAGATGTTTTGTCCGTCAAAACAGATTCCCTGAGGCATTGCCCCTACCTTGTAGGTTCCCACCAGACTGCCGTCAGTAGCGTTAATCTTAAAAACTTTTCTGGTGGAATAACCGGTCACCCAGACGTTGGCTCCGTCAAAGCAAATATCATAGGGGTACATCTCCACTTCAAACTGTCCTTCTACATTCCCGTTGCTCGCTCTAATCTTGGTTACGGTAGTGCTGCCATAATTGGCCACCCAGAGGTTGATCCCATCAAAGCAGACACCGAGCGGGAAGGCGACTTTATCTTTTGCATAGGTATCCACCAGAGTGCCGTCTGAAGCCTTAAGTTTACTGATGTTATTATCACTACTGTTTGGTATCCAAATATTTTCCCCGTCGAAACAGATACTGTATGGGCGGTCACCGACTTCGTAGCAACCCACCGAACTCCCGTCAGAGGCTTTGAGTTTGGATACTGTGTTGGCAAGGTTATTGACCACCCAGATATTCGTTCCATCGAAGCAGATACCCTGAGGATTACTACCGACAGGGTAGGTCCCAACCACACTGCCATCCGAAGCTTTAAGTTTGCTTACACTCCCACTATTTGCGTTTACTACCCAGATATTTTCACCATCAAAGCAAATAGCTTGCGGATAAGCTCCTGTGGCAACAATATCGGAAGGTTCCTCCAGGTCAGATGTCTGTTTATCCGATAACGATGGACAGTTCTCCACTGTGTGCGCAGCATCCCCACATTTTGAACATGGTGTGCTTGTGTTAACCTTGCGCTTCTCTCTGGTACCCGGCAGGGAAGTCCAGAATCCGGTGGGGTCGGTCGCCCGAGTGCTGAAAATGGAGAAAGTTCTATCACATACGGAGCTACAGGTTGGACAATCCCCTGTTTTCTCAGCATCGTTTATAGGGCGTAGGAGCTCAAAATTATCGTTACACTTGGCACAGTGGTATTCGTATAATGGCATATTTACCTCCGCAGCAATTTTAAGGATTAAACTTAAAGGCGTTAACTATTTGAAGGTTAAAAATATCAGAAAAAAGCCCCATCGGTACTTGCTGTACGGCAGTTCTTTTTTTGTGATCCCTCAACAGGAGTATT
>CAZUXO010000170.1:0-3406 GCA_964624325.1 uncultured Dehalococcoidales bacterium | reverse complement strand
CCGTAGACGGCATTTCACGCACAGTGACCTGCTTGGCTGTCTAGATTACATCTCATCCGGCGCAGTCATTCCCATCAAGCTGAGGGTTCGCGCAAGGACAATCTTGGCCGCCGCCACAAGTTTAAGCCGTGCCTTACTCTGGGCCATGTTTTGAGGTGAAATGACACGACACAGCTTGTAAAAGCTATGAAAGCAGGTTGCTAGATCTTGAGCATAATGCGGTAAGTTTTGTGGTTCAAGAGTCCGCGCTGAAAACTCAATGATTTCGGGTAATTGCAACATCAAGCGGATAAGCGCCAGTTCCGGCTCCTCGGTGAGCAAAACAGCCTCTCCATCCGAAAAATCGATACCATCCTCCTTGGCCAAACGCAATATACTGGCGATCCGCGCATTAGCATACTGGACATAATACACCGGGTTTTCCGAAGATTCTTTCTTAGCCAATTCAAGATCAAAGTCCATCTGGCTGTCAGCTGAACGTGTCAAGAAGAAAAATCTACAGGCGTCTGCTCCGACTTCATCAATAACCTCTCGCAAAGTTATCATGTCACCGCTTCGCTTTGAAACACGCACACACTCACCACCACGTCGTCGTGTTACCAGTTGAGAAATTATAACGCGCAACCTTGCTGGGTCTATACCCATCGCTCCCATAACAGCGCTCATGCGCGAAACATGCCCTTGGTGGTCTGCGCCCCAGATGTCTATTACGCGATCAAAACCACGTTCCATAAATTTATTGTAATGATACGCTATATCAGTACCGAAATAGGTTGAGGTACCGGTAGAACGCACCACAACGTTATCCTTATCTTCTCCAAGAGCGGTAGAGACAAACCATGTAGCGCCTTCTTTTTCGACCAAATGGCCTTCCTGATGCAACACCCTCAATACCTTAGTAAACTGACCATTGTCATAAAGACTCTGCTCTGAAAACCAGCAATCGAAATCGACACCCAATTTGCTAAGATCTGAGCGAATTAGCGCCAGCATCTTATCCACACCGATTTTGCCGAGCGCAACTGCGCCTTCACTCGCAGGGAGATTGAGGAAACTGTCACCTTCTTCAGATTTGATTTCTCTGGCTAGGTCGATGACATACTGGCCGAAATAGCCTTCTTGCGGCATCTCTATATCAACTCCGCTGGCCTGCTGGTAACGCGCATGAAGTGAGCGATAAAAAGCAAGCATCTGACTTCCAGCATCATTTATATAGTATTCCTTTTGTACGTTAAACCCTCCTGCTTCGAGGATGTTGGCTAGGGTACTTCCTAGAACAGCTCCGCGACCATGTCCTATATGCAAAGGGCCGGTAGGATTAGCACTGACAAATTCAACTTGCACTGTTTGCCCCTTACCTATATCAATATCCCCGAAGGTCTCTCCGCTGTTTAAGATTTCATCCACCTGGCGGCAAAGCCACTCAGCACGAAAAGTAAAATTGATGAATCCGGGAGGAGCCACTGTCACAGACGACAGTTCAGGAATCAAGGAAATGGATTCTGCTATAGCTTGAGCTATAGCAAGGGGGTTTTTACCGGTTGTGCGCGCCATCTTCAGAGGCAAACTTGAAGCATAGTCTCCATGTCCACTATTCTGCGGCCTTTCAAGAGTGACATCAGGTAACGCAACCTGCGGCAATTTGCCTTTTATTTGCGCGCTTTCAACCGCTTGCAGAAGCAAGTTTACTATCTTAAATTTCATTTCAAGCATACAATCCAATTGAATACTCCGTAAAATCAAACTAGAAATACGATTATAGCATAGAGCTTAAATTGACGCGTACACAGCATTTTGTATTTCAGTTTCAAGTCTAAACAGTTTAATAATTGCGCGGTTATTTAGCTCCATTCACCGTTTTTCTGAGGCCAAACCCTCGAAAGCTCATGTGCCAGTCGGAGATTTTCCAAGGACTTCAGGTTAGGATCTTCTTTGAACAATCTCGCAGCTTCTGTGCGAGCCATCTCAAGTATGTTGGTATCTGATAGTTTGGCCATGCGCATATCAGGCAGCCCGGACTGACGGGTACCGAAAAACTCGCCCGGGCCTCGTAATTTAAGGTCTTCGTCTGCCAATTTGAATCCATCCTGCGTGGTTTCGATAATATCCAGCCTGAGCCTGCTTATATCGGAAGGGTTTTCAGCCATAAGCATACAGTAACTTTGAGCCCTTCCACGCCCCACACGGCCACGGAACTGGTGCAATTGCGAAAGTCCGAATCTGTCGGCACTCTCTATCATAATAACCGTGGCATTTGGTACGTCAATACCAACTTCGATTACCGGAGTCGAGACCAAGATGTCGGCTTGATGGAGGTTAAACGATTTCATTACTGCATCTTTTTCAGATGCTGCCATACGTCCGTGTAGTAAAACCAGACGCAAATCGGGATAAATATCTCTTGCGAGCCTATGGAACTCAGTTACGGCTGCTTTTGCCTGCACTGAATCTGATTCTTCCACCAGGGGGCAAATTATAAAACCCTGGTACCCCTCACACACCTGCTTGCGTAAAAATCTATAAGCCGAGTCACGCTGCGCGGGTGAAAACCACTTTGTTTTAATCTCCTGTCGTCCCGGAGGAAGTTCATCAATAACCGAGAGATCCAGATCTCCATAAAGCGTAAGTGCCAAAGTGCGTGGAATAGGAGTCGCAGTCATCACAAGCATATGAGGGTTAAAGCCTTTCTGTCGTAAAGCTGACCGTTGTTCAACCCCGAATCGATGCTGTTCGTCGACTACCACCAGTCCAAGCTTGTTGAATTTGACCTCTTTTTGTATCAACGCGTGTGTGCCGATAACGATATTCACTTCTCCGGAAGCAAGTTTTTCTTTCAACTCTCGCTTAGTTGCGCTTTTTACGTCGCCGATGAACAGAGCTACAGTCAAAGGTTTTTCAGTTATCCCCGAAATAACACAGAGGGCCGATTCATTTATTCCCTCTTTACTCATTTTCGTGAGCGCGTTGCTGATACTGTTGAAATGCTGGATGGCCAGTATTTCAGTCGGAGCCATAAGAGCCCCCTGATAACCATCGGCAACCGTCATCAGCAAGGCTGACAATGCCACTACTGTTTTCCCGCTACCCACTTCTCCTTGTAACAATCGAGACATGGCGACAGGTTTAGTGAGGTCAGCTATTATCTCGGTCGACACTCTTTGTTGAGCGGGGGTGAGTTTAAAAGGAAGTGATTGCAGAAACCTATCTAAAAGCCGATAATCAACATTTATCGGAAATCCTGGCTGTTCTGTTTGCCACTTGCGTTTTTTTTCCATGACTCCCAGTTGTAGTAAAAACAGTTCATCAAAGGCCAACCTCACTCTCGCGCGGTCTTTCAGCAGCATATCATGTGGGAAATGAGCTTGAGCAACGGCCTCATTAAGGTTTAGTAGAGCGAGACGCTTAT
>CAZUXO010000169.1:0-3101 GCA_964624325.1 uncultured Dehalococcoidales bacterium | reverse complement strand
GATATTCGATGATGTTTTCCTCGCCGGTGTCGTAGATATCTAGCAGCACCATGCTGCCGCTGACTCGCTGTTCGAGGTTAATATATTCTTCCAGCTCCATATTAGGCCAGAAATTAATTAACTGGATGCGATCATTGTGCGAACCAATTCGGTCTATACGGCCAAAACGCTGTATGATGCGTACCGGGTTCCAGTGAATGTCGTAATTTACCACGGTATCGCAATCCTGAAGGTTTTGTCCTTCGCTTATGCAGTCGGTGGCAATAAGTAAATCGATCTCACCTTCTGCGGCGAGGTCTGCGGGCCGTTCCTTGGAGCGTGGAGAGAAGGCCGTAATGATGCTGGCAAAATCCTTGCGGAGGTTGTGTAGAGTGGTCTGGTTATGACCGGTACCGGTAACGAGAGCCGAGTTTAAACCGAGTTCTGTCTGCGCCCAATCTGCCAACTCACCGTAAAGATACTGCGCTGTGTCAGCGAATGCTGTGAAAACGATGATCTTGCGATTGTCGGCATTCAGTGGTTGGTTGCATTTGGTCACAATGGTTTCACGCAGAGCACGTAGCTTTGCGTCGCGCGCAGCTCCCACCTGTTTCGCTGCTGAAAGGAGTGATGATAGCCGATTGCGGTCCTCGATGAGGTCTTGCTTCCAGCGGACACGGTCTACGTCCTGGAGCAGCACCTTGATCTTGCGTCCGACCAGCAGGCTCTCAAAAGCCGGGTCGTCCGTTTCCACATCCTGAATGTCGATTTCTTCTACAGATTCAGCGTGGGCCTCGATCTTTGCCAGGGTTGCTTTTACGTCTGCGAGTTGGCGACTGAGGGTAAGTGCAAAAGATGTGACCGAACTCTCCATTCTCTTCAGGACGTTTATACGCAGGAGGTGGACAAGGCTTTCCTCGCGATCTACCTGGCGAAAGAAGCTCTCGCCGCCACGAATACGCGTGCTGTACTTGGCGTCATAGGCCGCCTGCTTACGCGGCAGCACATACCGCAGAGGGGCGTAGGCTGCCAGGGTCAGACGGCGGATTTCGTCGTTGATCTCACGAACAGAGCGGAACTCCCCGGCAAGGTCCACATCCGGTTTTATGTTAATGGGTTTGAGCCGTTCAGGGAATCGGCCTGTCTCGTTGATGCCGTAATACTTGACTATGTGCTTGCGGGAGCGAGCGATAGTCAACAGGTCAAGCAGCTTGAAATAGTCGAACCCGAGCATGTCAATTAGCCGGGTGGGCCGGCGGTCGGCATCTTCCAGGGCCATCCATCGATTGAACTGAAGCTGTGCTTGGCGAACCGTCGTATCGATGCTGTAAATGCCGTGGGTAGATAAAGCCAGATCATCTGATTCTGTGACGAAGGCAATCTGGTTCTTGAGATCGGCGAGGCGGTTGTTGACGGGTGTGGCGGAGAGCATGAGGACACGGGTCTTAACGCCTTCCTTTATGATGCGCCGCATGAGGCGGTCATAACGGGTTTCACGATCATTATGTGTAGACTTGTTTCGGAAGTTATGAGACTCGTCGATGACCACGAGGTCGTAATTGCCCCAGTTGACATGGGCAAGGTCGATATCCCCGGAGACACCATCGTCGCGGGATAGATCAGTGTGGTTGAGCACATCATAGTTGAAGCGGTCGGTGGCCAAGAAGTTGCGCCGGTCGTTGGCTTTGTATAGAGTCCAGTTGTCGCGGAGCCGTTTAGGCACCAGTACGAGCACACGATCATTGCGAAGTTCATAATATTTTATTATTGCCAGAGCCTCGAAGGTTTTTCCGAGGCCAACGCTATCGGCGATTATGCAACCTCCGAGTCTCTCCAGCTTGTCGATAGCCCCAACAACACCATCTCGCTGGAACTTGTATAATTTCTTCCACACAACAGTGTTGCGTATTCCGGTAGCTGATTTGACGATGCGCTCTTCGTCCAGTTCGTCACCGAGATCTTTGAAAATGTGATAGAGGGTCAGATAATAGATAAGTGATGGGGCTTTCGACTCGGCGAGTTCTTGAAGTCGCGAAACGAATGCGGTTTTATACTGATCGGATTCAGGCAATGAATTCCAAAGGTTTGTGAACCAAAAGCCCAGCATGGTCGATTCCTCTGGTTTTTCGGAGCACTGGATTAGGCTGAATTGATTGCCAGGCGTAATACCCAGGCCCTCAGTTGTGAAAGCGCAGTTACCGGTGATGACCCGATGATGGCTTGATTCCGGCTTTCCGGCGATGAGTATAGATTGTGGAAGTATGCCTGGTATACCGCGCAGGTCCACTTTCCTCTTTATCCATGCGGCACATTCACGGGCGAGCCAGCGAAGCTGAAGTCGGTTGCGGAAGGCTCTGTCTGCATCAGTGCCGGTCAGGTCAAGTTCGTTGCTAATTGTTGATGGGAGAACCACTCGACAAATATCGACTTTATCCAGAAGATCACGCAGTTCAGCAAAGGCAAAGAGGGAAAAAGTCGGAGTGGCCACGTCAAGCGACGACTGCGGCGCAAGCGTCTGCCGCAGTTCGTCAATCACGCGGTCGCTGCCCTTGTTTTTAATTAGTTTCACAGTGGTCACCTCGTAAAAGGCAGGCTTGGATCAAAATAGTATTTATAGAAGGTGCTGCTTTGGGACGCAACTATATAGCTTATAGCAATATCCAACTTCACGATATGGTAATCGATACAATTTTTGTAGTCCTTCACCACCGCCATACACATTGATTTTAGGTGTAATCCGTTTTCTAAACTTGAGGATACCAGGATTTTACACATGATATCAAAGAATTATATAGAAGCGCCATTCCCTTTCGAATATTGTGACAAAAAACTGAATCGAGTTGGAGTTTTCTGGACCTGTATGTTTACAATTATTAGTGAGTTTGGCTCTCCATTGCCCGCCATCCTATTTTGACATACTGTTGTCACACAAATAACGTATAGTAGTTCAGTACTCGCTGCCAGCGGGCACATCATCCCGGGCCTCTCCCCCATAGCAAGCCTTTCACCCGCCAACCCTTCCCTTGTTTCTTCCAAATACCACCTCCCGCCCGTTACCGGCCGCTCCAGTTGATTACATAAATGTCATTCTACCGATCCACTTGCATCGGACAACTTAACTA
>CAZUXO010000168.1:0-10488 GCA_964624325.1 uncultured Dehalococcoidales bacterium | reverse complement strand
TAACACTTATTTTGAGTCAATGACCTCTTCTTCGGTAACTTTAATTATGAGTCAATGCGGCCTGTTGACATAAACCACACTCTCCGATAGAGTATATGCGGCCAAGTAAACCGGGCGATTGCCCTGACTTTGTCGGGGAGGAAAATCCGAGCTCCACCGGGCAGGATGCTGGATAACGTCCAGGAGGGGTGACCCTACGGCATAGTGCCACAGAAACATACCGCCACGGGTAAAACCGGGGTAAGGTTGAAATGGCGAGGTAAGAGCTCACCGGCGCGCCGGGTGACCGGCCGGCTGGGCAAACCCCATCCGGAGCAAGACCAAATAGGGGGACCTGGGTGCCCGGCCTTTCCCCGGGTTGGTCGCACGATCCTTTCAGTAATGGAAGGGCTAGATAGATGGTCGCCGTCCCGATTCATATCGGGATACAGAACTCGGCTTATAGGTTTACTTGGCCACTTTCTTCTTAGCTAACGGACGGCATACTTTTGTTCTCGCTCTTTCATACTGCTACACTATAAGTAGGGACAGGTTCATGTTAATTATTCCTCCAAAGGAGAGTTCCTATGCTTTCACCGGCCAGACGAATATGGCTTTTACTCGTGTCCACCGTTCTTATCCTCGCTGTGTTGTATCTGGGCTACAACATGGGATTGGGAGCAACGTCCGATGATAAAAACCTGGCTACGATAGAAGAAGCCTGGAAAATTATTCACCAGAACTATGTTGACCCATCAAAAATAGATTCTGCCGCCCTCAGTCAGGCAGCCGTCCAGGGCATGATGGATGCTCT
This sequence comes from uncultured Dehalococcoidales bacterium, assembly GCA_964624325.1. Classification (GTDB taxonomy): domain Bacteria; phylum Chloroflexota; class Dehalococcoidia; order Dehalococcoidales; family UBA1222; genus SURF-27. The sequence continues at coordinate 9,695 of CAZUXO010000168.1, read as the reverse complement.
TAACGATCCGCATTCTGCCTATTTCAACGCACAGATGTACCAGTATACACAAAATAGCATGGATGGACAGTATGGAGGCATCGGTGGTTCGGTTACCAGGATTGATGAACAGATTACAATTGACTCTGTAAATCCAGATTCCCCGGCTGAACGGTCTGGGCTCAAGGCAGGGGATGTGGTTCTTGAAATAGATGGCGTTTCCACCGCTGGTATGAGCGTTATAGAGACTGTGGCGAAGGTGAAGGGCCCTAGGGGCACGCAAGTGACACTGCTTGTGCGCCATCAGGGTGATACGGGGACGACGCTACTTACTATCACGCGCGGTGATATCAAGATTTCCAGTGTTTCTTTTAAAATGATAGGGGATATCGCATATATCAATATCTCACAGTTTACCGCCAATACTAACGTAGAGCTAGTGCCCGTTTTTAAAGAGATGGTTAACGTCGGGGCTAAAGGGATAGTACTGGATTTGCGTGACAATCCTGGTGGCCCGGAGACAGTAGTGATTGATGTGGCTAGTCGCTTTATTACCAAGGGGGTCATCCTGACCGTTAGGTATAGCGATGGCTCTGAAGAGGTAGAAACTGCTACCCATCAGGAACAAACCACGGACTTGCCCATGGTGGTACTGGTAAACGCTGACAGCGCCAGCGCCAGCGAAGTGCTCAGCGGAGCTCTGCAGGATTATGGCCTTGCCGTTGTCGCCGGTGAAGTGACTTACGGCAAAGGGAGTGTCGACCAATTTGAAGTACTGCCTGACGGTTCAGCCATATATCTCACCATCGCCCGCTGGCTAACCCCCAAAGGACATTTGATCGAAGGAAAAGGTATAGTACCGGATTTCCCCCTGGATTCCTCGATAGATCAGATACAATGGGCCATAGATCATCTTCATGGCCAGTGATACCGCAAAGTCCGACTAATCTAAAGATGGACGGACGACCTGGGCCCGTCCATCTTTATTTATCATTCCGAATTCCATTTCATTTAAGTTTGGTTTGGCGCAGACGTCTGGGGTCGGGGATCGTGGACCTGGGCATATTTGTGACGCATCCTCATTTGCAAGCCTCTGGCTATTACCAATGGTATTAGAATGGATAGGACGAGTATGTACATCAAGGCTGTGGTATTTAACACGCTCAAACCACCGACGGTTACCCACAATACCCCGGCTAAGGCGCTGCTTATGCCTGTCAAAATAGCGCTGGCAAATAGTGATTGCGCCGTTTTCCTGGCCCTGAAGAGCCTTGCGTTATGGATGGTGGCCGTAACATCACTCGCCAGAGAGCCGGTGATGCCCAGCATTTGAGGCAGTTCACCGATTGTAACCACTTCGCCTTCGGCCAGAAGTTTTGTCCCTGCGACTGATAGTTCATAAACGCGTTTACGATAACTTCGCTGCAGTTCCCTTGCTGGTTTGCGGCAGGTGCGGCAGAAACCATGCTTGATTATTTCCTCACACTCCGGACATCTGTCTTTGACCAGGATTCTTTTGACCGCGGTGACCAGCGAACTGGATATGTTGCTACGCGCTTTGGCTTCGAGTGATTTTCGTCCGGAAAGAGACTGCGCTTCCAGACTGAATCCGACCACCGACTTGAACAGCGATATCAGTCCGCCCGCGGCAATTCCGGTTAAGATAGCTGCCGCCACCCCCGCCATGGTAGCAATAGGGTTGCCCGGCACCTCCACCTCCCTCGACTGAGTCCATGTTTGAGCCTGCCCGTACGTTGTGTATACCAGCTTGATCACGGCCTTATACTTACCGGTGGTTACGTTTATTCCCCAGATGCTCAGGTAGTCCCTGGCATTGACGGATTGTATCTCAGGACGATATGTCTCGCCGGGGCTTACAACCCGTCCTAACTCCTGCGTGATAGTGCTCACAGGGACGCCCGCGAAGAAAATCTCTATCGAGAGGGTCTGGATTTCGACAGGCTTTAAAACGTCGTGGATAAACAGGTCGAAAACGAGCGTTTCATTAGGGGTGACAGAAAATGATTGTGAAGCGAACATGTCGCGGCCATTCACACTCATATCGAGCGAGAAATCGTCGTTGACGTTGGCGGCCAGCGATGCCGATGTAAATAGAAGCATCGTAGGCAGAAACGCCAGGAACAAGACCAGCGCCGTGACGATAGGGGTGACTTTATCTTGTATAATTGTCCTCAAAGCCAACTCCAGAGGCAAGGCCATTATAATCCTGCCAGGTTCTAAGTGCCAACTCGTGACATCTCCTTTATGCTGATTTATTTGACCACCCAGCCTGCATAACCTATAATCCTTATTCAGATTTATGATGGACATCAGCCAGCAGATAGCCGCCTTGAGGGAAAAAGCACTAAGCGAGCTCGCCATCGGCAGTAGCCCGACTGAGCTTGAAGTTTGGCGGGTGCGTTTCATGGGCAAGAAGAGCCAGCTCACCGAAATTTTGCGGGGGTTGTCCGCTCTTTCCATAGAAGAGCGCAAAGAAGCCGGCGCCCTCAGCAACATCCTCAAGACCGAGTTAGAATCTGTCTTCAAAGCCAGAGAGGAATCGCTTCGTGAGCGCGAAATGGATTCGTCGTCCTCGAAAGACTCTATAGATATTTCACTTCCCGGGCGTTCCTTCCCTCGCGGGCGACTCCATCCTGTCAGTCAGGCGCTTGGTGAAATCAGCGATATCTTCACCGCCATGGGTTTCCAGGTGCTGGAAGGTCCAGAGGTGGAGTGGGACTATTATAACTTTGACATGCTCAACATGCCCAAAGAGCACCCGGCTCGTGCCGCCACCGACACCTTCTGGCTCGACGCACCGCCCAATGAAAAGGGCTGGCAGATGCTGCTGCGCACCCACACCTCCCCCATGCAGGTGCGTTCTATGGAAAAAACCAAACCCCCGATTCGCATCGTGGTACCAGGCATAGTTCATCGCTACGAGGCCACCGATGCCACTCACCTTTCAATGTTCAGCCAGATTGAAGGTTTGGCGGTCGATGAAGGCATAAGTATGGCCGATCTCAAGGGCACACTGCATGAATTCGCCCGTCGCTTCTTCGGACCTGACCGCAGGGTGCGCTTCCGCTGCGACTTTTTCCCTTACGTTGAACCCGGTGCCGATATGGCCGTGGAATGCGCCGTTTGCCGCGGTGACGGCTGTCGCCTCTGTGGGGGGAGTGGCTGGATAGAAGTCTTGGGTTCGGGCATGGTGCATCCGAGCGTGCTGGAAGGCGTGGGAATAGACTCCAAAAAGTATTCCGGTTTTGCCTTCGGCATGGGTATCGAGCGCATACCTTTGCTGCGCTATGGTATCGAGGACATCCGGCTTTTCTACGGGAACGATCTACGCTTTTTGAGGCAATTTTAGATGAAGTGTTCGCTAAAATGGCTCAGGCAATATGTTGATCTAACCCTCTCTCCTGAGGCGCTGGCTAAACGCATCACCTTAGCCGGTACTGAGGTAGCCCATGTTGAAGTCATCGGTGATTGGGGAAATGTCTTCATAGGCCAGATAGTCGCTGTCAATCCGCACCCCAATGCCGACCGCCTTAGGCTCGTTACTGTCAGTCTGGGCATCGAAGAAGTCACGGTCGTTTGCGGAGCGCCCAACTTGGTCATCGGAGACAAAATAGTCTTCGCCCGCGCTGGAGCCAACCTCATCGATGGTCATAACGGAGAAATGATTATCCTCAAACCATCCAAGATACGCGGTGTGCTATCCGAGGGCATGGTTTGCTCCGAGATGGAGCTGGGTCTCTCCAAAAGTCACGATGGCATTTTGCAGTTACCTCCTGACGCTCCATTGGGGGGAAAACTGGCAGACTACATGGGGGACGTCGTGTTCGACCTGGAGGTGACTCCCAATCGTCCCGACATGCTCTCAATGTTGGGTATCGCCCACGAAGTGGCTGCTCTTACCGGTACCTCGGTACGTGAGCCGAATCTTGCATATGTCTCCACCGGACGCTCTATCGATGAGAGTGTGTCTGTGGAAATTGCAGATACCGAGCTATGCCCGCGCTATTGCGCCGCTTTGGTCACCGACGTAAAAATAAGCGAGTCGCCTCGTTGGCTTAAAGAAGCTCTTGCTGCTTCTGGAGTGCGCTCTATCAACAATGTGGTGGATATCACCAATTTCGTCATGCTGGAATACGGCCAGCCTTTACATGCTTTCGATTATAATCAAATAGGCTGCAGCAAGGTTATCATCCGGCGAGCTTCAGAAGGCGAAGTTATGATTACTCTCGACGGTGTAGAGCGCAAACTTACTGCCGATATCCTCGTTATCGCCGATCCAAACCGAGCCATAGCGGTTGCTGGAGTGATGGGAGGGGCCACCAGCGAGGTGACGACGGCCACCACAGCTATTTTGCTGGAATCGGCTAGCTTCAAACCGTCAAGCGTACACCATACCCAGGTGTGTCTCAAGTTGCCCAGTGAGGCCAGTGCCCGCTTCGAACGCGGCATCCGTCCGGAACTTACCCTCCCCGCCGCCAGACGCGCCGTGCAGCTCATGGTGGAACATTGCGGGGGTAAAGCCGCCGTGGGCATAATCGACCACTATCCCGGGCGCAAGGAAAACGCCACCGTCAGGCTGACGACCATCGAGGTTGAGCGCATATTAGGATTGGAGGTCTCTCCGACTCAGATAGAAAAAATACTGTTGTCGTTGGGTTGCAAGGTCGTAAAAGTTTCCGAGAATACCTTAGAGGTCACCGCCCCCTACTGGCGCAGCGACCTGAGATTGGATGCTGATTTTATAGAAGACATCGCCCGCATAATGGGCTACGAACACATCCCGGAGAGACTGCTTTCAGGTACCATGCCACGCCAGAATCCCAACCCGATGCTGAACCTGCGCGTGAAGATACGCCAGCAGCTTTCCGGTTTCGGCTTCCAGGAGATAATCACTTACGCCTTAACTGACCGCCAGACGCTGGAAAAGGGTCTTAACGCTTTCCTTCTTGTTGAGCCTTTGCGCGTGGCCCATCCCATGAGTAGCGATCAGGAGTGCCTGCGCACGAGCTTGCGCGGCAATGTGCTGGCGGCACTCTCATCCAACATTCGGCGGGAGGAAGGTGCTATCCTGCTGTTCGAGACCGGGCACGTCTATTTGCCTCGTCCTAACTCTCTTCCTGAGGAGCCCGAGATGCTCTGCGGTGTGCTCACCTCGACGGGGGTTGAAAAAGTCTGGCAGGGGCGCAAGGAACCTTTGGACTTTTTTGACGCCAAGGGGGCGGTTGAAGGTTTGATGGCAGGAATTGGCTTGAACGTCAGCTTTACGGAAAGCAAGGACGCGGGACTGCGCACCGGCAGGCAGGCTGCAATCATCGCTGGAAAGAATCATATAGGTGTGCTGGGAGAGTTGCACCCCAAAGTATCACAGGTGTTCGAGTTGCCTGTTGGGACATACCTCTTTGAGATAAGCGTCGATGCGCTTGTTCCATATACACTGGAGGCGGCGCGCTACGAACCCCTACCGCGCTTCCCGGCCGTAATGCGGGACCTGGCCCTCGTTGTCGGGGAGGGTGTCAGCCACGAGCGAGTAGCAGATATAATTAAGGGCTTTGCCCTGGTGAAGAAAGCCGCACTGTTCGACGTGTATGCGGGTAAGCAGGTAGCGGCGGCCAAGAAATCGCTGGCCTATAGCCTGACCTTCCAATCTTCTGACCACACCCTCAACGACGCCGAGGTGGATAAAGTTCTCGAGGCTATACTGAAAAAGCTAAACGATGATCTTGGAGCTTCTCTCAGGGGCTAATCCGTTGCGTTATTGTCGGGCTGGGCTCGACAAGCTAAAATGTGATTCACTTCCGGACCATCCCGAAAGTGGGAATGACGGGGCACTACTCCACAAGGAGCGCTTTGACTCTGGGTATGGCCTCCCCCAACTCTACCAGCTCGGCCTTTTTCTCGCTACGCAATTTAACTTCCACGCTGCCTTTTTCCAGCGAGCGCGGGCTAACTGTAATGCGGACGGGGATGCCCAGCAGGTCGGCGTCGTTGAACTTCACCCCGGGTGACTCTGTCCTGTCGTCGTAGAGTACCTCGATGCCCATGCCGGTAAGCTCGTCATACAGACTGTCGGCCCGCTTGACCACCTCGGCGTTATCCATGTACAGCGGGCAGAGATAAATCTGGTAGGGCGCGACCGATTTCGGCCACATGATGCCTTTGTCATCGTGATTAAGCTCGACAACGGCCGCCATAAGCCGCCCGATGCCGATACCGTAGCAGCCCATGATGATGGGGTGTGATGCCCCGCTCTCGTCTACGAAATTGGCTCCCATCTTGGCGCTGATACTCGTTCCCAGCTTGAACACGTGGCCCACCTCCATACCTCGCATGGTGCGCAATGTGCCTCCGCAGGCAGCGCAAGCATCACCAGCCTTAGCCTTGGAAATATCGGCCAGGATTTCGGTCTTGAAGTCGCGCGGATAGTTGACGTTCTTCAGATGGCGGCCTTGCTTATTGGCGCCTGCCACGAAGTTGGTGCCTGAACTGACAGACTCGTCGGCCACCACACGCACCCCCACGACATCCACTGGTGAGGCCGAGCCGGGCACGATGCCTTTGGCTCTGACCTCTACATCTGTAGCCAGCCTGAGATCGGCGGCATGCAGCACCTTCTTGAGCTTGGCCTCGTTGACCTCCAGGTCTCCGCGGATGAAGGCAAAAACTAGTTCCCCGTCAGCGGTGTAGAAAACGGCCTTGAGAGTCTGGGCAGGTTTGATCTTGAGGAAGGTGGCCACCTCCTCTATAGTCTCTTTGCCGGGGGTGGCTACCTCTTCAATGTCGAGAGTGGGATTACACTCAGCTTTGGACTTTACACTTACGGCCTTCTCCACATTGGCCCCCAATCCGCAACTATCGCAAATGATTATCTCGTCCTCGCCGATCTCGGTGTCGGTCATGAACTCCTGCGAATCCTTGCCTCTGATGGCGCCGCTGTCGGCTTCGATAATTATGGCGGGAAGACCGCACCGTTTAAAAATGTTCTTGTAGGCCTGCACCATCTTTTTGTAGATGACTTCCAACCCTTCTTCGGTGGCGTCGAAACTGTAGGCGTCCTTCATGGTGAACTCGCGCACGCGGATGAGGCCGCCGCGCGGGCGCGGTTCGTCGCGCATTTTGGTCTGTATCTGGTAGAGGGTGAAGGGTAAATCGCGGTAGCTCTGCACGTTACGCGCCGCCATGTCGGTGACCACCTCTTCGTGGGTGGGGCCCAGTACCAGTTCGCGCTCCTTGCGGTCAGCCAGATGGAACAAAGTCTGCCCCATTGCCACGTCGCGCCCGGACTTCTGCCACAGTTCAACGGGTTGCAGAGAAGGCATTTGTACCTCCTGGGCACCCGTCTTGTTCATTTCGTCACGCACTATACCCTCGATTTTACGCAGGGTCCGCAGAGCCAGTGGCATATAGGAATAGACCCCCGCTACCACCTGGTTTATCATGCCGGCCCTCAGCAGCAAGCGGTGGCTTTCGGTATCGGCATCGGCCGGGGTTTCACGCAGTCTTTTTCCAAATAGTTGAGAGATACGCATGTTATTCAAAATCCTTCCTAGAGATCGCGATAAATACGAGGGCAATAACGCCCATGATGCGAGATGCTATGATGGCACATATGCCACCTGCCAGTGCCCAGCGCCAATGTTTCTTCTGTATGGCGAAAACCCCACCCAGTATTGCCACAATGTCGATGACGAAGAAAGAAAACGAAGCGATAATCAGAATAATGAGCAGACCGTTCCCATTAGTGATATTCGATGCGATGAGATTGCCAAAAAACAACCAGAAGATGCTTCCCAACAGTCCAAGCGACCCGGCGACTATACTCAACACGCCGCCTGCCGTGGGTGCCCATTGCGAATGATGCGGGTTGTTCGTCTCGTTAGTCATGCTTAACTTCTAGTGGCATTCGTCAAAGAATTAAACCATACTCGAGGGATTTGTGCCAGTTGTTTGGGATGATCTTGCGACTGGTGAAACCTCGCGACGGGGAGTCTGGTTACGACGGAACTGCTATTTTAGCTTATCCAGAGGGTTGAGTTGGTTCTGCCGCTTGTTCTGCAGAATCGCTAGTATCACGAACCCCGCCGGGGCTAGCAGACCGAAGATCATCCATATCCAGTGTCTTCCTTTGAGAATGGCCCACAGGTAACAACCGTAGACCGATATGCACAGCGCTATAACCAGCATGGAATATGCCACGGCCAGTTGTGACGGCAAAAGGGACAGATAGCCGATGGACGTCCCAATTATCAGCAATATAGTCCTGAGCCGTGTGATGCTGGCTAGACTGAGTTCTTTTTCATTCATGGATTTTAAAAGTCCTCGGGTTACTTGTTTATTACAAAGGTCTTTAGAACTGTGTCGCTTGCATCTCTGAAAGTAATGCTGCACTGGCCGCCGCTTATGATAACCTCTGCGAACCCGCAGGATCCATTCAGGTACCATAAACTGCTCGGAGAAGTGTAGGTGCGCTGTACGTCTGGAAGCCCCCCGAAAGCCCCGCAAATGGCGTAGGTAACCCCGTTGTGTTGAAGCAGCTCCATCTGATGGTCGTGGCCGGAAAGCACCAGGTCCACCTTATACTTTTCGAATAATGGAGCCAGGGCCTCGATGGTTTCTGGGTTATCGTACCATTTCCAACCGTCCACGACAGAACCCGAGGCGTAATAAAAACCGTGGCTCACCACGATTTTCCAGTCGCCCGCGGGAATATCCTGCAACTGGGCTTCCAGCCACGCTGCCTGTGCGGCTGAGAAGCTCTCGGCGCTCCATTCGATGTCGAGGACCAGGAAATGCACTTTGCCCACATCTATTCTGGACCACAACTGAGAGCCGGTCTGTATGTCCATACTGGCAGGATATGCATAATTCTCGTAACGGCCAAGCCCGGCGAAGAGCGATTCATGGTTGCCTAGTGCCAACCTGGCGGGTATTACGCATGTCGTGGACGCCAGCGCCCGAAAGGCCTCACCCCACTCGCTCGAACTGAAGCCGTATTCCACCAGGTCGCCACCGAAGAAAAACAGGTTGTAGCGATTCGCCGGGTCGGCTATCTTGGCCAGCATCCTGCCCGTCAGATCGGCGGCGTTAGTGCCCGCGCCGTAATGGGCGTCACTACCAAAGGCAAAGCGCAGATTCTCATTGACCGGTGGAGTGTAAAATGAATAGTCCGCATCGTTATTGATGCGGTAGGTGTAAACGCTTGCTGGCACCAGGTCGCGCAACATGAAAACGTGCCGTTTGGTTGATGTATCCTCGTTAAGCGTTGACTGGTTGGTTCCTTTGCCCCAGGTGAGAGTGTTCTGGCTGGGCTTGGCGGTGTTGAAGGCTACCGCCATGTCAGGAATACCGTATGTGCCGGTACCGTCAGACAGCAATAGTTGCGGAGGTGTATCGCCGATGCTACCGGAAAATAGTCCATTGGCGTAGGTGAAAGCAAGTGGTGGCACGATTATCCCGGGCACAGACAGAATGAAAAGCAGCGCCGATAGCCAGCGCAGACCTGCCGGTTTCAGCCTCGCTTTCAGCCATAAGTAGAGAACGGATACCATTAGCAGAACGACGCCGAAACCTTCGAAAAAAAGCACGAGGGATTGAACTTGGCGGTTTCCACGGGAAAGTACAACGGTGCAGTGCAGGCTGAACGCCCACGCCAGGAAAAGGACGGCGAACAGTGTGCATGTGAGAGGCAAAATGGTATG
>CAZUXO010000167.1:0-2540 GCA_964624325.1 uncultured Dehalococcoidales bacterium | reverse complement strand
AAGCCCTCCGGAAAAGTCACCGTAGTATTTTAAATCTCGTGTAATTTCGCTGTGATCAGACTAACCCAATAACAGCTTTTGCGGCGGCCGGCTGTGCTTATCCTTATGAACCCCGACGCCGACAATACAGTAACAGATAGTGAGCTGAAAATGGTAGACCGTACTAACAGGAGAGGCGGATGAAAACCATTCATAATATTATAACGGGTGATAGGAGACAAATGAACCTGGTACCGAATGCATCGGTTCATCTTGTCATCACTTCTCCTCCCTACTGGCAATTAAAAGACTACGGGACAGCAAATCAAATCGGTTTTCACGAAAGTTACGGAGCTTGCTCATGCTGGAGACGTAGATTATATAGCCAAAATTGGTAATAAGGCACTTGGTATTCAAATAAAACCGGTGACGGCAAAAGCAAATTTCGGCAATTATTCACCGACTGAAAGGATGAAGTCCAGTTTTGCCGCCTTTGAAGAACAATACGGCGGTAAAGTTTTCATAATTTTTAGCCTGTATGGTGAAATTGGCAACAAAGAAGTCATAGTGCAACTTGAAAAGGAAATTAAAAGGCTAACAAAGGCGCCATAACGGCTAATCAGTAATCCGGTTAATTTCACGGAGTGCAATTATCCCTCGCTTCATATAACACCCTGGCCTCGCTGATAACCTCATCCCTGAAATAGCGGCCACGTTCCCTTCTGCCCTCCATCTCAACATGCCCCAATATGCATAAAATTAACACCTCCCATCTAATCAACCTATTACGATAATAATCCCAACATGTCCGACCTTAAGTGTGCAGTCAACTCGATTGCGTTTAATGAATATATCAGTGTAAAAACTATCTTTTGGGATGATAACAGGATCTATCCGCTCATTTCAAAAAGCTGTTGCTTTTCCCATAGGAGAATCTCACGATCATTTGCAAACACGCGAGCGTCGGCAGAAAACCCACTTGGGCAGACAACAACCCCTCGTGACCCCGGTTGGTGTTTCGGTAAAACGCCATTCAGTTGGCGTATCGTCTCTACTCCGACTGAAATTGCGTAGTTTTTGCATTGGATATATAGCTTTATGTCGCCACCCATTTCCACAGTCCGACGCGCTATCAGGTCAATTCCACCATCACGGGTGGGTGGGGTCATCTCTACAATCCAACCTTTTCGTTCCAATAGATTCTTCATATAATTCTCGAATTCTATCCCGCTCATCGTTGCATAATCGGGTAGAGCTGTGGAATTTCGGGAGGTTGCCTTGGCCTTTGACGGAGCAGGCAATCCAAAGAGTCCAAATAATTCTTCTGAAGTCAGACTTGCCTTTAGATCTATAGATACATCATCAACAATTTTATTAAAAAGCATTTGCTTTTCACTAAGTATCTGTTCGATACGCTCTTCAATTGTTCCTTCGCAGACATACTTATAAACGTGTACCTTCTCATTTTGTCCTATACGGTCGCTCCTGCCATCCGCCTGATTTTCAGCCGCAGGATTCCACCATCGATCGAAGTGAAAAACGTAGGATGCTGCCTGTAAATTGAGCCCGAGACCACCGGCGCGTAGTGATATCACTAAAACCCCGTGAGAGAGGTCTTTATTGAAAGCTTGAATAACAGCTTCGCGCTTGGAGGATGTGAGGGATCCTGTATACATTAGAGGGGCAAATTCCTTTAGCGCAGAGGCTACGGCCTCCACGCCGAACTGGCCGTCTACAAATTGTGAGAATATAAGAGCTCGGTGTCCCTCACCAATTAATGTATTGAGTCGCTCTCGGATGTCTTCTAATTTCGCAGACTGCCCAGTTTTAGGGCAGAAATTGCATATCTGTTTTAGCCTCATGATCAACTCTAGAACACTCTCAATTCGGACTTCCTCACCCATTCCGCGCAAATGCAGGATGCCTTGTTCCTCCGCTCTTTTGTAACTTTCTCTCTGGGAATCAACTAGAGATAAATTAACGCGGGACGTTGTTTTCGGTGGAAGCTGTTTCATCACCTCGGATTTCTTCCGTCTTAACTGTAGTTGCCTGTGTTTCTCGAGCATTGCGGCATTGGGCTGGAGTCGAATGGGCGGATCTCCGTCCCTAAGTGGAGATACAAATTCCAAAATAGACGCAAGGTCCTCCAATCGATTCTCAAGGGGTGTACCTGTAAGTGCCCATGCTCTTTTGCGTGCAAGCAATTTGCACTTTCGACTAACTTCCGCTTTTGGGTTTTTTATTTGTTGTGCCTCGTCCAAGATAACCACGTCCCAGGTTCGTCTTCGGGGTGGTGATACTGGGTTGTCAGTGAAATCCGAGCGCAATGTTTCGTAAGTAGTCAGATAAACATGAGCAGGCGCCAGCCATTGGTATGCTCGCTCAGTTGCTGTTCCATGAACTGTAGAGATGCGCAACTCAGGAGCCCATGTCCTTCGCTCTTTTCTCCACTGCACAAGAAGGCTTGCCCGTACCAGCACTAATGCTACTTCCACACGGTGTTGGACGGCGAGAATGCGGAGGGCCGCTATTGCCTGCACTGTTTTTCCCAGTCCCATGTC
>CAZUXO010000166.1:0-3959 GCA_964624325.1 uncultured Dehalococcoidales bacterium | reverse complement strand
AAAAAGCTATCTGGAAATACAGAGAATGCTACCGCCCGGAGCCGTCAGCACCCAGGTACGGCAATTTGTTCCTGACGGATGAGGGCCGCCCTCTAACCGTCAATAACCTTGAAGCAATCATCGAGCGCATGGGCAAGAAAGCCGCTATTACTGGGGTGCCCCTGAGCCCGCATGTTTTCAGGCATACCATGGCCGTCACATTTCTCAGAAATAGCAAAGAAGGCGGCGCATTGTTTGTTCTTAAGAAGATTTTAGGCCATTCAAGTCTAGAAGTTTTAAAAATCTACGTTGAAATGGCCCAGACCGACGTAGCACGGGTGCATTCCAGTGCGTCACCTGCGGATAACCTCGATATCCCAGACATTTCACGAACAACACGGTCAAACGCGAGTAAATCAAAAGGAGGTGCTACATGTCCTATTAATTAGGTTCCTGGGCAACTAGATTAAATGCCAGGGTAAACAGTTCTGCAGTACGGAAAACTTTCGAAAAAATATTAAAAGGGTAAGGAGGTTTGTATGCCAAGGTTAAAACAAGCTATCGATATGATCCAGGAAATGGGGGTTGCACTTGACAACGTCAAAATCGGGAACAAAGAGTTTCAGGTTATTGTCCTGAATGCGGTGGAAGCTAAATACCAGGAGATAAAAAAACGGGGCAAGAAACCGCAGTCGGGCGGTGCTAGCCCGGCCGCTGCGCAAGATGTTGCCGCCAGCACTGTTGATAAGCGGCCAAAACCCTTTGACCTGTTTAAAAACTTTGGGGGAGGTCCTGGAAATGCCAAGTCTTAGACGATTATTTCTGGAATTAAAGCAACTCAATGTCTCTCCAGGTGAAATTGAATTGGATAACGAAGTCTATAATGATTTACTTCAGCAGGCTGAAGAAATCACGGGTCAGGGTGGCAACGAAGAAGATAACAACCGTTAACAACAAACAATAGCCGGTATTCCTTGTTGTCATTTATTGCCTTGGGCGAGATATTAAGAAATGAAAATCTCGCCCAAGGAGGGAGGATGTATTATGGATATTTTTAAGAAAAGGGTAAAAAGGTACGTACCTGAAACAACAACCCGGTCGAATGCCAATGACGAAATAAAAAGAATTCAATTCAACACATTCATAGACCCAATGACCAAACGTGCTATGCGCTTCCTGGCAGTGGTATACGAGGTACCGATATACGCCGTAGTTGAGCATGCTTGTCAAATCGGCGGATTATATATGATAAAGGCAAGACAAGATCCGAAAGAAAAAGAGCGTCTTCAACAGCACCTGGTCTCCAGACACATATTGGGAAAACAGGATGCGAGGGAGACTGATTTTCTGGCAGCCAGCAAATCGATATTCTCCAGCATTCTTCTATCAGACATCGTGGATCTCTATAAGGAGTTTAAAAAACTGGATTACCTGGCTTTCAAAGCGGATGATATGCCTGATCGCGAATGGGGAATTCAGACAGCGACAACCAGATTCAACATGAGGGCTATGTTTACCCGTCTGATAGTGAAAGTTGATCAATTATGCGTCAAAGATGACGATGAACATCCAACGAGAACTGACGATGGTACCGGTTTGGCCTGTGAAGATGCCACGGCTGAGGAGGATTTCACTACTGAGTCTGGCAGTGACGTTCTGTAAATTCTCCATAAAACAATGTTTCTTGATACTCTACTCGGCTTGGTGGTTCGAATCCCCCCAGCTGGAGCCGGGGTAACAATAGGTAGAACTTTTTTCACCTTCTTTATCCTTGAATAATGACATTGATAGAATCGTGAAATGGATAATACTCGGCTATTGACAACTTTACCCCCAGGTAATATATTGATGCTATTTTAGATAATCGGATAGCCTAAAATAGCCCGGTTTCTCTAGTTTTGGCTGCCCAGCTTTGAGGGGAAGGTCATATCTACGGTCATCGAAGTAGAGCATCTTCATAAAAAGTACGGCGCGTTCAACGCAGTCGAAGACGTATCTTTTAGCGTAAACCGCGGCGAGATTTTCGGCTTACTAGGTCCCAACGGCGCAGGCAAGACTACAACCGTTGAGTGTCTCCAGGGCCTGCGCCGGGCGGACGAAGGCAAATTGCGAGTCCTCGGGCTCAATCCTCTGACCGAATCCGCCATCCTGCGGCATCGCATCGGATGCCAGCTCCAAGAATCAGCGCTCCCCGACCGGATCCAGGTCTGGGAAGCTCTGTCTCTGTTTGCCTCGCTTAATGCGGGTTCCACCGATTGGAAACAGTTGATGACCGATTGGGGGCTTAAAGACAAAGCAAGAGCTTCTTTCGCTTCTCTTTCTGGTGGACAACGCCAGCGCCTTTTCGTTGCATTGGCGCTAGTCAACAACCCCGAAGTGGTTTTTCTCGACGAGATGACCACAGGCCTTGACCCGGCGGCACGGCGGGTTGCATGGGAACTGATTAGAAAAATCCGTGAGCGCGGCTCGACAGTGGTGCTGGTGACCCATTTCATGGACGAAGCTTATGAGCTTTGCGACCGTATTGCAATAATCGACAAAGGCAAGTTGTCGGCACTCGACACTCCCCACGGGTTGATCGGCGGTTACGCTTCTGAACTCCGCGTCGTTTTCAATTGCAACGAACCCGATCTATCGTGGCTACTTTCCGTTGAGTGCGTCACCCGGGTTGAGCGTAGCGGTCCCCAAGTTACGGTTTTCGGACACGGAGCGGTTCTGACGCAAGTCGCTTCCGCCCTAGTACAGCACGACTTAGCTCCTGAGGATTTGCGTATCGAACGATCCAGCCTTGAGGATGTATTCCTGAAAATCACCGGGCACGGTTCTCATGAATAAACTGTTTTCAGCGACCTGGTTCAAACTTACTCAACTGGAAATGAAGCTTTTCGTGCGAGAGCCCATCAACATGGTGTTCGCCTTCGCACTACCGATAATATTCCTTTTTGTGATGGGGGACGTTTTCGGCAATTCCCCGTCAGCAAAGATCTACAGGGGTGTGGGCGCCATGAACTACTATATCCCCGCTTACTTCGCCCTGATACTTACAAGCATTGGAGTGGTGAGTTTGCCTGTTCATCTCGCCGGCTACCGCGAGCGCGGTGTTCTCAAGCGCTTGAATGCTTCCGGCATCTCCGCTACGAGCGTTTTTTCAGCTCAACTGGTCACAACTTTCGTCATCGCCATGATAGGAAGCCTCCTTGTGTGGGGGTTCGGTCGACTTATCTATCCAGATCTAATGCTGCCTAACAATCTAGCCCTCGTTTTTGCGGCGTTCGTTCTAGGTACGCTATGCTTCACCACAATCGGTTTTCTACTGGGAGCTCTGCTCCCCAGCACCCGTTCGGCACAGGGTCTCGGGCTCATCCTATTTGTCGTGATGATAATCCTTGGCGGAGCGGGCCCGCCCCTGGAAGTGCTCTCAAGTTCGATGCGAGTCATCAGCGACGCTACACCTATACGCTACGTCATCGTTTTAATACAGGACCCATGGCTCGGTTTCGGATGGAACGCAGGTTATTCCTTTATTGTGGCCGGAATCGCGACTCTCTCTGCCATTCTTGCAATCCGCTTTTTCCGTTGGGACTAGCTCGTCGCGGGACTATTATGAGTTGATGCTTTGAAAGAAATGCGAGAAATCTGTTAAATTTAACAGTCGAAGGAGGTTATCCTTTTACATAAAAAAATCACGCTACACGGACGAGCAGATCCCCTTCGCTCTCCGCCAGGCTGAGGCTGGTACCCCTGTTCTGGAAATCATCCACAGGATGGGCATCTGCGAACAAACATTCTATCGTCTGACTTGCCTTTTCCGAAATATATTCTCTCAGCAGAACGAAAAGTTCCCACATTCAATGTCGAAGTGCAACAGATGAAGCAGCGGCTTCAATCGGCGTTCTGAATCCCAGGCACTTTCTTGGCCGATTATTCAACCGGCTCTCAACGAGAGCCACCTGGTCGTCAGTTATCTTAGCAAAATCAGT
>CAZUXO010000165.1:0-2693 GCA_964624325.1 uncultured Dehalococcoidales bacterium | reverse complement strand
CTTGAAGTTTGGAATCAGACAATGAATATCTGAAGGGCTTGGTTGTTTCTGCGCAGAACTCGGGTTGCACGGCTGACTTCATTTGCGGGCAGCCGTTCACTCATAATTATTCTGAGTCCTGCGGCCCAAAGACTTCCGATAGAATCAATTGTGCGTGGTCCCGTATGAGCCGCAAGTCATCTTCCGTTATGCTTTCTCGCATAGCCCTTATGCCGGCTTTATATTTATCCATACTTGTTTTTAATATGAAATCGACGCCATCTACCACACGAAATCCTAGGTTGACTACCGCACTGGTAAACCCCATATCGATTTCGCTCGGGCGCACGAACCGGCCACTGAGATCATAGTGGCTGTAGAACCCATTTTGCTTCCATGCATTCAGTTCTGCCAGATTGCAGGCCTCTCCTATCCAGGGCGCAAGATTATTCCTGTCTTTCTCGTACTGTTTAATGACAATAGCTATTGCGTATTTGAACTTAAGCCCCGCCTGGAAGCGCGGGTCGAACCTAGCAAGGTATGTCAGTAACATAGGGAATCCATCTATCATTTGTAGTTTCAGTTTGTGCGACCTGAATCCGTTCTTGAAACCTGAACTTCTTTCGTCCTCTGGTTTAGAGAAAAGCAGCCCATCTACGAGCGCCAACTTTCCGATCTCCTCCATTGCAAGGACGGCCAATGCTAATGCCAGCCCGTGGTTTCCATGGCCCTGTACCAACCTAGCAGCACTCATAAGTTCCACGGCGTTGTACCAGCAGGCTTCGACACCCTCGCCAATGAACTCCAGATCACCCTCGTGTTTTTCCATAGCCACCCGCCCACATATTATAAGCCTCGATGCCTTTCCACAATAATAGAAGATAATTCTATCATCGCGGCTGAGATCTTACCGCTGTCACAGCTAATGAGCAGCTAACGAGCTGGTTGGGAGGCTCTGTTAGCGGCAGGGAGCTTAAGGGATGAAGCATGATTATGAGGTCAGGAGAAGAGGACGGATTTACACGTAAAGGTGAGCTTTGGGATTATCGTAAAAGAGTTGCCTGACCGTCACCACCATCCACTAGGTCACCCCTCCATGAGGCACACTAGTATATTTAATAGTGAGTGCGGTGGAAAATTTATTATATATTTAAATGTTTACTAAAATGGGATGTATGACTTCAAAAATCGTTATTCTTGCAACATATGAAAACGGACAAAGCGCGAACTTTGAGATTCATATTCTGTTAGATTGTAATACGATTGAAGTAATCAACAGGTATTGTCCTAGGGGATTTTACGAGGGAGAATACGAGCCAACGCATATAATATGTGAATATGTCAAGGATACGTATTCACATATATACGTAGGAAGAATCAACAATTTTCAGAAGATTACCGAATTTCCTGAAATAACCCCCATTAATGATAAAGGCCTTGCTAAGTATTTAATGTTAAAAAAAATGGGCGGATCATAATGTATCTGTTTATATATGTCAATTGCTCATAGCGTTATTGATAGGAATTTAGCATGCTTACTATAGAATCGGCACCTCCAGTGAAAAAACCGTCCTGTTTTGCTCTTATTATTCCCTTAGGATCGACAAAAAAGGTCACGGGTACCCCGCTATTGATGCTATAGGCCTGTGCAACTGTGCCGTACTGATCCAAAGGGACTGCGAAGGTATAGCCGGTGCCGTCAATATATGCTCCCACGGCCTCTGGCCTATCAGCAGGGGAGCTGTTGATTATCAGCATGGCTACGCTGCTATCAGGATACTTATCTCTGACAATCTGGAAAAAAGGCATTTCCTTCATGCACCAAGAGCAGGGCAAATTCCAGAAGTTGATGATGACCTTCTTACCCTGTAGCGCGCTGAGGGTCACCTGGCTGCCATCGGCGCAGGCCAGTGTGAAATCAGGGGCTGAATTACCTACCATTGATCCGGCCGGCGCAGGTGTGTCAAAAGTTTCATCCGGCGAGGAGCTCTCGTTGCCGTCGGCGTCCCTCGATACTACCTTGTAGTGGAAGGTCGTGTTTGGGGACAGCCCGTTGAGGATGACATCGTGGAAGGTTGCCAGTGTGGTGTCCGTCTGTGTAGGCTCAAAGGTGTCGTAGCTGGCAGTCTTTCCATAGTTGACCTGGCTGGTAGAGGGTTCATCCGTCTTCCATGTTATCTCGGCCGAACCTCCCGTGGCTAAACTGGAGATGTTGGTGACCTCCACATCGCTGATCTCAGGTGGTGTGGTATCCCGTATGTCAGTGGTCCTCAATACCTCCGTCGCATCCAGGCTGGAGTCCGGGGAGTCGGGGCTGTCGCCCAGGCTGGATTTGACCGTAATATGGTAGCCTGTACCCTGCGCGAGATTGGTCAGTTCGACGCTGTGATTGGTGACCAGCATATCGTCCCTGGCGTTTTCGCAAAGGGTACCGCCGTCTTTGCAAAAGATCACAATGCTGTTGGATTTCTTGTCGGTTTTCCAGGTCACGGTGGCGCCCGTCCGCGTGATATTGGAATATTGAATATCCGATATCTCCGGTCCCTTGCTTGTGCCGGAAGGGGTAGTGATCGTGGAAGGGGGCATAACGGCCGGCGCAGGGGTCCTGAGTTGATCCATCAGGAAGACTATTCCGATGGCGATGACGCCTACTATTGCCATAAGAGCCAGCAGTATGGGGAGAGGGGAAGACCTCGGCCCCTGCTTTGCCATCC
>CAZUXO010000164.1:0-2758 GCA_964624325.1 uncultured Dehalococcoidales bacterium | reverse complement strand
GGGACTGAGATTCTCCCCATCGGCAACGAGATAGATGTTGTCGATAACCCAATACATGAGGACATCAGAATTATATCCCCACGCGCGGAAACGAAGTTTGAAAGGATTGTTGAGATAGGAATCGGGAAGGCTGATCTCTTCAGAGGTCCAGGGAATATCGCCATCGGCCGTGGTATATTCTGCCAGCGATTCCCAGGTCGTCCCGTTCAAAATTTCAACGCTGAATCCATTATCCTCATTTCCAGCCCAGTCATAATAATAGATATCATATAAAAGTTTCAGATGGTTGCCGGTTGTCGGGGTATATGGATCAAAATCGTCGATGGTAAACTCCCTTGAAGTGAGTACGAAATCGTATTCTGCCGGTTCAACGGGAGAATAGTTGCAACGCGCTCCGGGAGCGGGATTACCATTTGTTCCGCTAACGTACCAGTTATCAACGTCGGTGACCCAGCCATTGGTTTCAAAGGTTCCGCTCGAAAAATCTTCCTCTAATCCATAAGATGGATTGTTCGGAGCGTTCCAGGTTGAAAGCAGCGAAACATCTTCTACGTTCATGTCTGTAGGAGATATCAATGACTCCAGCAGGGATACATCCAGCGTCTTCGGACCCATAATGGTTGTAGCCAAGGTATAGGTGTCGAAGCCGAATCTCTCTACGGTCAGTAAATAATTCCCTTTCCATACTGTGGGGAAGACAACGGTGTTTGTTGTCAGTGTAGCCGTATAGGTTGAGTCGAAATCGACATTTTGCAACGTTACTTCCGTTCCTGCTATGGTTAAGGCATCACAGGTAAGATATACGTTGACGGTGACCGGGGCTGTCCAGTTTTTCCCAAGCACATTGGAGAAGGTGTAGTCTGACCAGCGGTTTCCGGTATATTTGGCTTTAACTGCCCACCGGTAAGCCTGGTCGCCTAAGCTGGGCCAGCTGTTGTCGACCGTGGTTGTACCTGTCGGTGTGCCAACGGAGGTCCACAAAGTGGGTGTGCCTTCCTGGCCCTGCAACAGACGATATACCTGGTAACCAACAATGGCTCCGGGAGCGTCGATCGGTCCGCCAAAACCATTCACGGTTGCCCGAATCATGAAGTTACCCATAGCCGGTAGCCAAGGTCCTCCGCCGGTAACATAGCGGGAGTAGCTTCTGAGCTGGGTGTCGGTTGTATCAACGGCGAGACGGGCAGCAGATGGAGGAACGCCTACCTGCGTCATAACAAGGAAGAAATCACCGCTGGCAAAGGTCAGATCGGGCAAGGTAAAGGTGTTCCATCCGAAATTGGTCGGTGTAACCTCGATAGGATCGTCAAGCGCAAGGCCGGGGGTTCCGCCTGGACCGCTGGCATCGTAAACCTGAATGGTGAAAGGAGTAAGCGTTGCCGGATTGGTACCATCGGGGTAGTCGGCGGCTTCGCCGATATTGACTTTCCCTTCGATGGTAGTGATCGGGTATGCCAAAGCCGTAAACTTAACGGCATTCATATTTCCGGCGGCTCCCCAAACGGTTGAATATTCGATAATACCGTCATCGTAAATGAGCTCATAATCGCCCTTGGGAATTCCCCAGTTCAGATTTACCAACGTTGCAGGAGGTCCGTTGAGCGCGGCGATAAAAGGTTGCGCCGGTTTGTTGGGATATTCCCGAATGGCGATATTATGTGTAACGGTCACACCAGGCGTAAGGGTAATAGGAGCCGTGGTGCTGTCGCTGAATCCGGCTTTTCCGAAAGTGGCAGGGAAAATTCCGCCCGGGAATATATCCAGAGAATAAAACCCACCCTCGATAGTATAAGTAACATTACCCTCTACTTCAACCCTGGCACCCTTAACCGGGTTCAGGGTAACTGCATTGGTAACTATACCTTCCAATACAGCAGGTATCGGTGAAAGCGTGAAGTCCAGTGTGGCAGTACCATCTGAAGGGACTAATGCTGACTTGGTTTTAGGCACATAATTTGGCGGAAAAGATGCAGTAAAATTATTCGTTGCCGAATAAACATCCATCGTATAAGTGCCATTTGCAATAGTGGTCGTTGTTGCACCTCCGCCACTTACGGTAGCTCCGGCTAATGGAAGGCCCGTGTTACTGCTAATAACCGTACCTGACAGCGTTCCGCCCGGTTGAGTCATCCTTACATTTAACCTTGCAGCTAAAGTATATGTAGTCGTGGCCGTGCAACCTAAGGTAACATCAGATTTGAAATAACGACAGTAATCTGTATTAGGCATCGCTGTGTGGTAAGCACGGGTATAGCCCCCCCAAGCAGAACCATCAAAACAGATATTAATGATTACGTTGGATACTCCATCCCAAACAAAGGGTGTTGTTAAATTAAAGTCATACCATCCAATAGGTGGATCCCAATAACCCGTCCATACCGTGGTAAAACCTGTTTCATCAAAACCAGCGCCTAATGCAGTCGCACTGGTATTTTTTACCGAAATGGTCAGAGGGTCCAGATAGCCACCTGCATTGGCAGAGATATAAAAGCCCAATTTGGTGATCTCTCCGGCTGTAAGCCCAGTCATTTCGGAGGCAGTGTAAAGGTATTGCGCTCTACCATAATTATAATAACCATCGAAAGGAATGTTATAAGTTAACGCTCCGGTTCCAATGGTAAATTGTGTGTCTAACGCAAAACCTACATTTAGAAATGACAAAGTTGAAAATACTGTCAGTATTACAAACCTTGTCAGCAGTTTGGTAACATTTTTCATAATGTTAAGGTTTAAGTTATTACTAAATGATTAAACAAAA
>CAZUXO010000163.1:0-2719 GCA_964624325.1 uncultured Dehalococcoidales bacterium | reverse complement strand
TAACTTTATGCAGCGTGTGCAAGCCGGTTCATTTATCAGCTTTTATAGCAATGTTTCGCTTTTTCCTAATATGATTCGTAAAGTACATTAGTGGAATAAATAACAAGGAAGCCACAGGCAATAATAAAACAGCTATTTTATCCCATGCTAATTTCATACTGTCGGTAGCAAGTGCAAATAGTGAAAAAAGCCCAAGAAATACCGCAATAACGGAGAGAGTCGAATATGCTTCAGTCCAATATAGATAATCGCTCAGTTCCCTCACTTTTTGAGAATGTCGATCCTGTGATATCAGCAAACCCAAAGCTGGTGCAGAAGGAATTACTAAATGATCGTAACTATTTTGTATGTGAGGATTATTCAACCGAACGTTGATTCTATTTTTCGACATAATTTCGTTAGTTATCACTATATTATTATGGAATTTTTGTAAACAGATCCGTTCTAGTTCATCCAGCATTGGTTTTGTAACCTGTAGGTTTATGATTGTTAAGTTTTCTTGAACTACATCAGTGTCTATCAAATTAATTACCTTGTTTCTAAGATGTCTGCTGATAAAAAGCATTATAAACCCAATGATTATGCATATAGCAGAACTGATTAATATCCCGACTGGCGAAAGCAAAAGAGTCATGCAGGTGTTCCTACAATCCATAATACATAGGTAACTAATAAAACGACAAAACCCATAATGCTGCTTGTAATCTGTTTTTTACGATCAGACGTATCCCACCACCGTTGCATGCACATTATGAAACCCATGACGAGTATGCTTATTGCGATAACTGCTATTACAACTTTCACGCTCATTATTGTATTCTGTACTACGGTCACTGCTGAAAGGCTCGAATTTACTGTGATGGCGGAAATACCAAAAGCATATGGCAGACTAGCAAAACTAGACGCTTTAGGTCGTTTGCTATCACCGACCAATCTAAATATTTGTACAAGTATTAGACATGTAATCACAGTGATGGCTGAAACAATAATATCTATATAAGTCATAATTAATGCGGATAGGCATAGAATAGATTCTTAGTTTCCAATTGTCAATTCCTCTAGGCATGACCTGCGGAAGGGTGGCAAATGAGTGGGTATGAAAGTAGGACGGTTACGTTTAGGTTATAGCTACATCCAGCGCAAGTTATGGCGCGGTTGCCACCGGAGGGGCTCGCCTTGCCACCGGGGGCAGGGGTGGGGATGTGGTCGGTGGGGGGGGCGGGAGGGTCAGGCCATATGCATACGGGGGTGTCTAAGAGAATTAATAATAGCCTGGATGCACATTATCTGGTTGTCCATCGCCTATATACTTTGCTCAACTCCATTTCATAGAACCCCTGTTCGTCCCAACCAGATAATGAACGTAGTCTGCGTGCCAAGCCGAAAAAGCCAGGGCCAGATAGCCCTGAATCTCTTTGAACTGCAACAGCAGTTAGTAGGGGACGAGATTGTTCATGTTCGTATTCAGCGATAGCGTCCAGAATATCTGTTAATAAGCTGAAGCTATCGCGTGAAAGTTCAACCCGCCTGCTTATTTCGTCGTAATATACGGTTTTGCCTTTCTGGGCCGCATCGATAAGCAGTGCATAAACCTGCTCGCAGAGGAGCTCAGATCGTTTGTTGTTATTTGGATCGCGAAATTTCATGGTACCTCCTTATGATGCCGCATGTACTCAAGTCAATCGGCTCACGATAGATCACGTTAAGCGACATATTTTCTGGAAACCGAAACCTTCGAAACCTCTGCAACCTGACCCTCAGGGAGTCTGAGGTTTCAGAGGTTTCACGTTTACATAATATTAAAAGCCACTGTGGTTTCATTGCAGTGCCCTTCGGTCAAAACGGATTATTCTGGGCGTCAACCCGCATATCTTTTTGCCGAAGCTGTTCTTGTTATCTTCTGGGATCAGTATTTTTGCCTTCCGCAACTGCATATACAACGTGTTCTTTTTAATCGTAATCGGCTCGCCCTGCTCTCGTGCAACGCGTGCTACCACTTTATAAGTACTTTCCGAGAATAGGTAAGCATATTGGTCGTCCACCCAGCCAATCTTTTCGCCCCCAGGGGCGGGTACTTTCG
Organism: uncultured Dehalococcoidales bacterium; assembly: GCA_964624325.1. Taxonomy (GTDB): domain Bacteria; phylum Chloroflexota; class Dehalococcoidia; order Dehalococcoidales; family UBA1222; genus SURF-27. Next base: position 639 of record CAZUXO010000163.1, on the reverse strand, counting down.
CCATCCCGTCATACGACGACTTCTCGATCCAACCCCATTGATCGAAATCGGCTGGTTCTTTATCGGTCTGCTTGTCGCATACATAAATGCGCTTTTGGGCGAGCAGCTCCTTAATGATGTTAATAAACTTATGGGTGGGTTGTTCGTCTGAAATCCTTTGCTGCTGGCTGTCAGCGACCTTTGCCATGGCCTGACGACCTATTTTTTGAAGGTCGACCAACTCGACTTCATCGATTGCCTGGATTTCAAAGGCGCAGTAGAGAAACATCTCCCAACCGATTAGTAGTTGGGCCGTCATTTCAGCGACGTTCAAATGTCCATCTGACAGACGCAGCTCCTTTCTCTGTTTTATTAGTTTCTGCGGTAAAGTTTTGCGGAGATCGTTGATTTGTGGCGCTAACCAATCTAAATAGGCACGCATGGCGCATGAATAGGCGGCAAGCTCTTCCTGTGACTGGCTCAGCCTGTCAATTTTTATTTGATCCCGTGACAGCTCTATTACGATCATCCTGGCCAGCGTAGATTGCCCGCTGGGCAGAAGTTCACCTGTAGCCACTATTAAGCCTCGTGCAGAGTAGGACGTTCGGGCGGTTGCGTCGGGGCGGAGCCGACCCCTGCCACTGTGCGAGCTCTGACCGC
>CAZUXO010000162.1:0-3177 GCA_964624325.1 uncultured Dehalococcoidales bacterium | reverse complement strand
TGTGACTATCTATTGTCCACTATCTATTTTTTTTTTTTTTTTTTTAATGATACGGCCACCACCCATATCTACACGGCTCTGAACACTCTTTCCCTACACGACGCTCTTCCGATCTCCAACGTATAATAATACAAGCACCTTATTTTTGGAAGTCAATACATTGTGATTCTCTTCAGCCGAAGGGGGTCTTTTTTTGTTCCCATATGGTTTACAGTGTGGATAATACGAGTTAAGATTATTCAGAAATCCACGGAATGGAGAGTGATATATGCACGGTAACACTCAACTTATCGCACCTTGCGGTATGAATTGCGGTATCTGTCTGGCTTACCTCAGAGACAAGAAGCATTGCCCCGGATGCCGAGGAGAAGACACTGATAAATCGGTAAGCTGCTTACAATGCATCATAAAAAACTGTGAAGTTATCAAACGTAAACGCTCCAAATTCTGTTATGAATGCGAGCAGTACCCCTGTAAACGACTGAAACAGCTGGACAAGCGCTACAGAACGAAATATGCGATGAGCATGATAGAAAACCTGGCAAGTATTAAAGCTATAGGTCTGAATGCTTTTGTCATAAACGAGGCGGAGAGGTGGCGTTGCAGTAAGTGCGGCGGGGTTGTCTGCGTTCACCGTGGTTATTGCCTGCACTGTGGGCCGATGGCAAAATAGCCGAAAGCAAACATCGGAATATCTGCCATTGCATGCTACTAATTAGGGTGATATTACCATTCCATGCTCTTATCCCGTTTGGCTTTTTGTGCTTTTATTTTGCTCGTAGCCAGCGAACCCAGACTGAGAAGACCGATGGCAGTTGTGACTGCTTCTTTTTCTTCGGCGCCGAGCGAGTGCCCTTCTAACAGGGTTTTTAAGACAGCTATGGCCTTTTGGTATTCCATATTTGTTATTTCTTACTCTTTCTCAGATTTTCAGTTACCCTGAATTTCACGATCTTTTTCACAAGTGCATAAGGAACGGGTTTATCCAGAGGGAATTTAATTGCCCCCTTCGATAATTCATAAGGTGCCAGTTCTTCCATGAATGCCGCCACTACTGAGGGAGTCCCATAAAATCCGATATGATTCTTCCACGCGGCAAAATACACCAGATTGCCGTTCAGTTTGAATGCAGGCATCCCGTAGCTGATAGTTTCTTTTGCTTCAGGCGCTGAGTCCCGGATAACCTGTCTGAGTTTTTCCAAAACAATCCGCACATTTTCAGGGAACCCTGAGATATATTCATCTACGCTTTTGTTCGAGGTATTAACCATAGAGGTTACCGCTCCATTGCAGGATTACCGAGGATGGCATTCACCCTATAATACATCGATTTCATCAAAATGAGCACACTCCACCTTGTTGTTGAAATTTGTTATCCCTTCGGCCTCAGGTTTTCAATTATTTTAATATCTACCCACCAGATATCCTCGTTCAGAGCGAAAAACAGGTATTTGCCATCCGGCGACACATAGGCTCCTCCGGCCAGTGGATCGAAGCCATGTTTGGTCAAATCAATCGCTTCTCCCCATGTTCCATCCGGGTATTTAAAGCTGACGAATAAATAAGTCCCGCCTTCTACGTCAAAGAGCATATAACTTCCATCTGGTGCGATACACGGGTGAGCTTGAAACCCCACTTGGGGTTGAATGACCAGCCTTTCATATTTTACGAAAAGGCCGTCGTCGGTGGTGATTTTAGCCAGATAGGTATTCATATTGATGTTACGCGACGACATATCAGTGGTATATACCTGACCGTCTCTGCTCGAGCTGAGAAACATACCCTGACCAGCGTACTGCGGCTCGGACCAGCCATTTTGCGTCCTTTCCACAAAGTAGTACTGGGGTATCCCGGTTTGGCCCTGGGAGACTGTAGGCCACCAGACAAAGTACAGCCTCTTGTTATCAAAGGTAATATGTGGTGTTCCTGCCTCATATGCCGAAACGGCATCCAGCTGCTGCGGGGCTGTCCACTTTCCATCCAGCAGCTTGCTGTATAAAAACGCGGAGGTTGAGTCGTCGTAAGACCGCGCGAAGTAATATTCGCCGCCGTCCGGGGAAAAGGTGCCGCACCATTCGAAGTAGGCCGGTTCAGAGACAATTCCTGGGGCGAATATTGCAGGTTGCATACCGGGTGGCTGTTGGCCGAGATAGGGACCTGTCAATACGGGAAAATCATTTTGACTATGCTGACAACCGGAGATTGCTATCATAACCAGTATTTCGACAATAAGCAAAAAGGGTTTTTCCATGTTCCTTCTCCCTCCAAAAGACGGCCTCGAATCAGAATTATTTGGTGCTTCACCCGCGAGTCAATTAATTTTAAGATCAAGCCTTCTCTATCAACGCTGATCGTTGGTAGTATAACACCAAGATAATAGGTCGTAAATCGGGGGTTAACGCGCGACTCTAATAATTTACGTTTTGCGTTTAAGGTTCGTTTTTCTCTTTCAATCATTTACGCATAAGGCGCTGAGCGAATAACCGCGCGGGTTTATACCTGCACCTTCTTCCCCATGATGTCGTTGCACGTTTCTCCGCGTTGTCATCCCCATCGTTGTCATGCTGGAGGCCAGAAAGGCTGGCCGAAGCATCCGGGGGCGGGAGAAGGAACCCTCTCACTTTTGCCAAAGAGGGAGTCGACTCAGCCATGGCAATCACCCCCCCCTTGCCATCACCGAACATCTGTGCTATAATACAGTAAGAGTCACAGGAGGAATATCAGGGATAACAGCATTCCAATTAAAACGAATATTTCTCAGGCACGATGACCGATTCGTTTTGAAACGAATCCCACGCAGGGGTCCTGCCTGAATAATGGTATTCGTTTCCCTGGAAAAATATTCTGGCGAAAACGACCATCGAAGCCTCACCAATTTAAACCATCCTCTACCGCAATGGGAGAGGTGATTACCCTTCGATGAAATTCAGTCGCGTGTAGCCCTCTTTGTCTTTCACCTTCTCGTAAATCAGTTTAGCGCAGGCGATATCCTCGATGGCGAGGCCGGTGGAGTCGAAAACAGTTATCTCCTTATCGCTCGCGCGACCGGTTTTCAACCCGCCTACGAGGTCGCTCAGCGAGCCGCGGATACGTTCCGGGTTGAGCAGCCCTTTGTCTAACGGCACATTTATCTCGCCGGAGGTGCTGGCCTGGCGCAGGTCGTCCACGAAAATGATG
>CAZUXO010000161.1:0-2889 GCA_964624325.1 uncultured Dehalococcoidales bacterium | reverse complement strand
TTTCATAATAGCGCAGGGTATAAGGCTGAGTACCCAGCATTTCCGCGGCTATGCTGATAACATACCGGGGCTGGCTGGAGTCGTTCTCTCTCTTTTTCACCAAAGCATCACCTCGAAATAATTCCTATTCTTCGCGCAGCGAACGCAGTTGGGTGAAAAGCTCTTTTTCTTCCACGCTCAGCTTCAGCGGAAGCACCACTTCTACTTTCGCCAGCAGGTCCCCACGGCCTTCTTTCCCCAATCGTGGCATCCCCTGCCCGGTCAGGCGGAAGGTGCGGCCGTTCTGCGTCTCAGCAGGCACTTTGAGCTCTAGTTTGCCTTTGAGAGTGGGTATTTCAACTTTCCCCCCCAGCATGGCGGTTGAGAGGGGCAGCGCTATACTAACGGCGAGGTCATCGTCCTGTCGCTCGAATAATGCGTTTGGCAACACCGTGATTAAAAGAAACAGATCTCCTGCTGCCCCGCCCCGTCCCGCTCCTCCCCGCCCCGCGACACGTACCCGCGAGCCGGTTTTAACTCCAGCCGGTATTTTTACGTCTAGCTGCTTGAGGCGGGGCACGGCGCCTGCCCCGCGGCAAGTGGAGCACACGGCTTTTTGCGACCTGCCGGTACCGCTGCAGGCCTGACACGGTTCTTCAGACTGCAGGTTGAGGATGCGGTTTGTGCCTGAATATGCTTCTTCCAGGGTTATTTCTATCGGGTGTTCAATGTCCTGGCCGCGTCTTGGCTGGGGGTGACGTCCACGGGCACCGCTAAACATTTCCTCGAAGATGCTGTCCATGCCTGCGCCACCTGTGAATGTCGCTCCCCCTGGGGCGCCTCCGAAGTTAAAGCTGTTGAAATCGAAGCCTGCGCCTGCCTGGTTTTGCTAGCCGGCCTGGGCAAATTGGTCGGCGTGCTCCCAGTTATCTCCGAAATGGTCGTATTTTTTACGTTTTTCAACATCGGAAATCACCTCGTAAGCCTGGTTGATTTCCTTGAATTTTTCTTCGGCGGATTTGTTGCCTGGATTTACATCTGGGTGGTATTTGCGGGCCAGCTTGCGATAAGCCTGCTTGATGTCTTTATCGCTGGCACTGCGGGTGAGTCCGAGTATGCTGTAATAGTCTTTGGCAGCCATAGAATATTCTGCTTTCGAACTGTATATTAAGGTCGTCTTATTATAAAGAGTTATTATCACTATTGTCAAGTGATGGTTAACAATGTTAACAATATAATGTCATTGCTGAGGCACGCAGTGAACCTGGCAATCTCGTTCACTATTCCGTCTGTCATTCCTCGCCAGTATGCTGAAAGCCGAATTCCAGCGTATCCTTGCGGAGTGGTGCTCTCCCTTTGGCGAAAGGGAGACTAAGAGGGATTTTCCCTGTGTTGCGAGGCTTTTTTGTCATTCCGGCGAACGCCGGAATCCAGAGTTGCCGTTTTCCGTTAATTAGCTGACCACTGAATGCTCTTAGTTGCCTATTGACAAATCCAGAAAGTTACCCCTATACTGGTAACAGTAAATAGGAACCTCTCCGCTTTAGAAATTTTGACGTCCCTTGCTTTTAATTTACTTTGTCGTTATTCCAGAATAAGACTTTAGGGGTCTTTTTATGTTGTCAGTTCGATTGTGTTTATGACGAAGTATATCTTTGTAACTGGTGGTGTAGTCAGTTCGGTCGGCAAAGGCATCACTGTAGCCTCGATCGGCACTCTGCTCAAAAGCCGCGGTTTAACTGTCTCCGTTCAAAAACTTGATCCCTACCTCAATGTCGATCCCGGCACCATGTCTCCCTACCAGCACGGAGAGGTATTCGTCACCAAGGACGGTGCGGAGACTGACCTTGACTTGGGGAATTACGAACGCTTTATTGATACCGAACTTACCGCAGACTCCAATATCACTTCCGGCCAGATATACAGCTCCGTTATCGCCAAAGAACGGCGCGGCGATTTTTTGGGCGGCACAATTCAGGTGATTCCGCACGTCACCACGGAGATAAAAGACCGTTTCAAAAAGCTGGCCAAAAACTCTGCGGCAGACGTCATCCTGGTGGAAGTAGGCGGCACCGTGGGCGACATTGAGGGTCAACCTTTCCTCGAGGCCATTCGCCAGATGCGCAATGACGTCGGGCGTGACAACGTATTATACATACACGTGACGCTGCTTCCTTATATTGGTTCCACCCGGGAGCTTAAGACCAAGCCGACACAGCACAGCGTAAACGAACTCAGGCGCATGGGTATCCAGCCCGATGTCATCGTCTGCCGCGCTGATTACCCCATATCCGACGGCATCCGTGACAAGATTTCACTTTTCTGCGACGTTGACCGCAAAGCGGTCATTCCCCTGCCGACGGTTTCCAGTATCTATGAAGTGCCGCTGGTGCTTGAAGCCGAGGGCATGGGCAATCTGGTGGTGGACCGGTTGGGACTTGTAACCCCCTCTCCTGAGCTTGGCTACTGGCAGCGCATGGTGAACTGCCATAGTGATTCCCACCAGACGGTAAATATCGCCGTGGTGGGTAAATACGTGGAGCTGGAAGACGCTTATTATTCGGTGCGTGAATCTCTGCGCCATGCGGGTTCGCATCACAACCGTCAGATAAGTCTAAAATGGGTCCATTCTGAAGAGCTGGAAAAAAACGACGACGTTGAAGCGCAGTTTCGTGGTGTTCAGGGAATCGTAGTCCCCGGTGGTTTCGGCATACGGGGCATTGAAGGCAAAATAAAAACGGCTCGCTATGCTCGTGAAAACAACATACCCTATCTCGGCTTGTGCCTTGGTATGCAGATAATGGTGATCGAATTCGCCACATTCGTGTTTAAATCGGACAAGCCCAATTCCACCGAATTTGACCCGAATACGGCATACCCCGTTATCGACTTGCTTCCTGAACAACGCAC
>CAZUXO010000160.1:0-6773 GCA_964624325.1 uncultured Dehalococcoidales bacterium | reverse complement strand
GAGTACAGCATACACAACCAGCGCTGGCCAAAATGGGACGAAAAGCTAGTGAAAGATGAAGAGATTCCACTCATAGTGCAGGTGAATGGCAAGGTGCGCGATAAAATCATGGTGTCCGCAACTATTAGCGAGGCTCAGGCGCGGAAGATAGCGCTGGAAAGCCCGAAGGTTCAGGCACATGTTGAGGGTAAAAGCATCGCTCAAGTCATTTACGTGCCTTTTAGGCTGGTCAATCTGGTGGTGAAGTAAGACAATATAATCACATTAACCTTGTCTTCTTCCTTCGAAACCGCTTCGGACAGGCAGAAGGTGGAAGATAACCGTCATCCAGAGGAGTCTAATTTGGACCTCTTAAAAATATCATTTATCGGTGGGGGGAATATGGGGCAGGCTATGGCTGCCGCCGTCATTAAAAACCACCTGGCTGAGCCGCGGGATGTCTCTATAAGCGATGTCAGTCAGCTCCTCCTCGATGATCTCACGCAGAGGCTGGGGGTTTTTACTTCCGTTGACAATCTCGAGGTGGCGAGACGCGGAGAGGTATTGGTGCTTTCAGTCAAGCCTCAGAATTTGATTGGTGTGATGGCCGAACTTAGCGGGAAACTAAACACAAAAACGCTGGTTTTCTCCATTATAGCGGGAAAGAAGATAGAGACGTTGACCGCGGGGCTTAAGCACCAGGCAGTGGTGCGCGCCATGCCCAACACACCAGCTCAGATAGGGAAAGGTGTTACCGTCTGGACAGCCACCGGCGAGGTCACCTCTGCGCAACGCGGCAATGCCGAGGCAATCGTCTCGGTGATGGGATTGGGCGTCTATGCAGACTATGAGTCTTACCTCGATTTGGCCACGGCTGTCAGTGGCTCCGGACCGGCCTATGTCTTCCTTTTCATGGAAGCGCTTATGGCTGCTGCCAAAGAAATCGGCATGCCGGAAGAGATGGCAAAAACACTGGTTTTCCAGACTGTGCTCGGTTCAGCTGAGTACGCTCAGGCATCGCCGAAAGACATGGCTGAGCTGCGGCGCAATGTGACCTCTCCCGGTGGCACCACCGCCGAAGCCCTCAAGGTTTTAGAGCAGGGTGATTATACAGGCCTGGTCAAGAAAGCCGTTGCGGCTGCCTACCGCAGGGCGCAAGAACTGGGGAGATAGATACTCTGGTTAGAGGAAAGGTAGAGAAATCGTAACAAAAGGAGGCATCCTATGAACTGGCTGGATGTACTTATCCTGATCGGTTTGGCGGCTTCTGTCATGAGTGGTTTGACTAAGGGAGTAGTGCGCGGAGTAGTTAACCTTCTCGGTGTGCTATTCGGGGTTTATTTGGCGGGCAAATTCTATGAGACGGCGAGCGGTTGGTTAGTCTTTATTCACAATCAGAATGTCGCCCATGCCGTAGCATTCATGGCTATAGTAATAGGGGTCATGATACTGGCTGGGTTTGTGGGTGAGTTGCTGCACAAGATTATCTCCGGAATTATGCTGGGCTGGCTAGACCATATGATCGGCGGTATTCTGGGCTTGTTCATTGGGGCGGTGGTCTGGGGAGCCATACTAGCCTTATGGGTCAAGTTCTTCAGCACCGGTGCAGTAAGCGGTTCCGCAATAGCCAGAATACTGCTGGATAAGTTTCCGCTGGTATTGAACCTGTTGCCAGGTAGCTTCGATAGCATCAAGACTTTCTTCGCAAAGGGATTATAACGATATTGAGAAAGGGCAGGGTTTAAACCCTGCCCTTTCCTTGTGTGGCGATTGAAGCTAACTTGTTATAGTGTTTTTGAATCTCCTTCGTGGACTAGGTTACCTTAGGCGTTTCGCCGGGGTGGGTCTTTTCCCATTTAGCCATAAGTTGGTCGCGGCTTTCCTCGTGCGCCGGGTCAGGGATCGCAGCAGCAACCGGGCAAATCTCAGCGCACTGCTGTTTGGCGAAGCTACCGATGCACTCGCTGCAAAGATCCGGATCTATTAAATAAATCGTGCTGCCTTCTTTTATAGCTTTGTTGGGGCATTCGGGTTCGCAAGCCCCGCAACTAATACAGTCGTCATTTATCTTGTATGCCATTGAAACATCCTCCTGACCTACCTGTAACAATATACAATATTCTTTGATTAATGTCTTTTTTTGGTGCCACTATCTCAATTGTCAGGGCAAACTTGAATGCTTTCTGCTCCAAAAATACCACATTCTAGCTTTTACCAATATTCCCAGCGGCTACCTTTTCCTTCACAGCCTTGGCTACATTTGCAGGCACCCAATCATCAACCTTACCACCTAGCCGTGCCACCTCTTTGAGAAGGCTAGAACTGAGGAATTGGTACTGTGGGTTGGCCATGAAGCAGACCATCTCCAGCTCTGGGGAAAGCTTGTTGGTCATCATAGCCAGATCGAACTCAAATTCGAAGTCCGCGCTCACCCTAAGACCGCGCACCATCACTGGTGCTCTGACCATTTTAGCGAAAGCCACAGTAAGACCGCTATAAGGCTGTACCTCAATGTTGGGCGTAGTTTTAACGGCTTTTCGCGCTAGCTTAACCCTTTCTGCCTGACTAAACATCAGTTTCTTTTCAGGTGTGTCGTACACCCCTATAATGACCTTGTCAAAAACACGGGCGGCGCGCAGAGCCACGTCCAGGTGCCCGTTGGTTATGGGGTCGAAGCTGCCGGGGTAGATAGCGGTGGTCATGATGTCTGCTCCTTTCGGTATATCGCAATCGTGCTGTCGCCGTGGCGGTATTCGCGTTTCATTGTAAGTGTCCCATATTTTGTTTCCAGTTTGAATCGGGATGAATGGGTGATGACTACTGTCGTCTCAGTTCCCACTAGTTTCGATGTCGCCAGTTGCTCTATTGTCGCGCCTATACCAGTATCCTTGTAGGGCGGGTCCATCAAAACGATGTTGTATTCTCTACCCAGAACAGAGATAGCCTTCTTGACCGTTGAGCAGTGTACTTTGGCCTGGCTGCTGAGCTTGGTTTTTTCCAGATTTTCCTTGATTATAGCACAGCAACGCGATTCTTGGTCGACGAAATCCACACTGCCGGCACCCCGGCTGAGGGCCTCGATACCCAGAGAACCCGAGCCTGAAAAAAGGTCAAGGACATGCGACCAGTCATCCACCGAAGAGTCTAAAATGGAAAAGATGGCTCCCCGCACGAGCTCCGTGGCCGGGCGAGTGGGGGTCCCTTTGGGGACCTTCAGCGGGAAACCCTTGGCGCTGCCTGCAATGACTCTCATAGGGTTATTATAGCTGATAGCGTTGGTTTTGCGGAGAGCGAGATTTAAGCGGAACCAGTCAGTTGATTTTTTACGCTTTACCTAGATACATGTAAACTATTGACATCCTCTATCACGGGTGATATATTGGTGTGACAAATATTTGTAGACAATGCTTGGTTTATCGATATAGATAATGGAGTTAATAAAAGAAAGGCTCGCAGGTATATGTCTAATCTTCGGGTGTAATAATGTGCAGTGGGCTTAATAAGCTTTTTAGGAGGTAGACTCTGCCGGGGGAAACCAGGGTGACTGGTGTTTTTTCTTCCACCAGTCTTAAATTGTTGACCTCCCCCTCCCGTGTGCTGAGCCCTGGGCGTAATCGGGCGAGCGGCAGGGTCTACCGAGAATTTAAAAAATTTGATAAAAGCCACGAGGAAGCCGCTACCAGCGGCTTCCGTCATGTAAAGACAGGTTATAAGCATGGTTAATAGTGGGGATAAATTGTTAAAAGCCGGCCAATTCCTTGCCATGTCAATAGTGGCAATTATGGTTTTAACATTTACTATTGGGTGCGGTAGCAGTCAAGAAAAGAGTATCAACGTTTTTGCGGGCTCGGCTAGCCAACCACCTTTGCAGGATGCTGCTAAAACTTTTACCCAGAAGACTGGCATTAGGGTCAATTTCAGCTTCGGTGGTTCGGGTACTGTATTGTCACAGATGATTCTGTCCAAGAGCGGCGACCTTTATATCCCCGGTTCACCCGACTTTATGATTAAAGCACAATTACAAGGTGTAGTGACAGCCAGCGACAATGGTAAAATCCTGTCATACCTTGTACCGGCTATTCTGGTTCAGAAAGGCAATCCCAAGAATATCAAGTCGATCAGAGACCTGCTGCGTCCGGATGTCAGCGTAGGTATTGCCAACCCAACCTCGGTATGCGTCGGCCTATATGCGGTTGAAGTTCTGGAAAAAAACGGTCTGCTGGATGCGCTAAAACAGGCAGGTACGGTGAAAACCTATACCGATAGTTGTGAAAAAACCGCTACATTGATAGTTTTGAAGGCGGTAGACGCGGTAATTGGATGGAGCGTTTTTGCCACCTGGAATCCCGATTCAACTGACGTAGTTTATCTCCAAGCCAGCGAGATTCCCAGGTTAGCCTATATACCGGGAGCAGTTTCTACCTTTGCCCAGGATAAGGTCAGTGCTCAGCAGTTTCTGGACTTTTTAGCTTCCGATGAAGGCCAGGCTGTTTTCAGTAAATATGGCTATCAGGTTACTGAAAATGAAGCCAAAAAGTTTGCTCCAAATGCCAACATTGGCGGAGAGTATAAGCTCCCCGCAGGCTTTACTACTTTAGTAAGATAAGCAAGAAAATGGGTAAAGGCTCAACTGTGAGACAAGGACTATCAAGCGACCGGACATTTAAGCTGGTTATGGTCAGTGTCCTGGTGGCGGTAGTCATTTTTTTTCTCGTTTTGGTGGTCTCAATGGCCAGCTTCACCAACTGGACAACTTTTTGGATGAGTCTGGTTTCGGATGAAACACTCTTCGCCATCCGCCTGAGCGTGATTACCGCATCCATCTCCACCATTCTGGGCATGCTTATTGCTGTGCCTGTAGCGTATGCTGTATCGCAGTTCACCTTTCCAGGCAAGGATATCGTGGATAGCCTGCTCGACCTGCCTATTATCCTCTCGCCTGTGGCTTTGGGCGCGGCGCTCCTCATCTTCTTCAACACACCGGTGGGAGGTTTTATCAATAACAATATCCTACGCTTTACTTTCTCGGTACCGGGTATAGTGGCGGCACAGGTGGTAGTGGTGACGGCTCTGGCAATAAGATTACTTAAGTCCACGTTTGACGGCATTGATCCACGCTATGAGCAGGTGGCGCGCACGCTTGGCTGTAATAAACCCAAAGCTTTTTACAAGATAACATTGCCACTTGCACGTAATGGGCTTATTGCGGCGGCCATACTCACCTGGGCGAGGGCGGTGGGTGAGTTCGGCGCAGCGGTGATGCTGGCAGGCGCCACTCCTATGAAGACTGAAACTCTGCCAATAGCTATATACCTGGCCATGAGTACCGCGGATGTTGACGAGGCTATTGCTATTATCTTCATACTGATTATCATCGCGTTGGTAGCCCTGCTCCTTATGCGCAAATTGACCCATAGAAGTTATCCGATATGATTAGCATCAAGAATGTCAGTGTCACTATGGGCGATTTCGCTCTAAATTCCATCAACATGGAAATTGGCAAGGGAGAATACTTTGTCATTCTGGGACCTAGTGGCGCGGGCAAGACAGTTCTATTGGAGGTCATGGCCGGGCTCCGCTCTGTCAAATCAGGCGAAGTTTGGATTAACGGCAGTGATGCCACCCGCCTGTCCCCCGAGAAACGCAAAATAGGCTATGTGCCGCAAGACTATGTCCTCTTTCCTTTCCTCAATGTCTATGACAACATAGCTTTTGGCTTGAGAGAGGTGAACTGCACCGGTTTGGATGTAGATCAGAACGTAAAGCGCCTGGTGCAGTTGCTGGGTATTTCTCACCTTCTCACTCGCAACGTGCGCTCCCTCTCGGGGGGCGAAAAGCAGCGAATTTCGTTGGCTCGAGCACTCGTGCTCTCCCCCAAGGTCTTGCTTCTGGATGAGCCTCTCTCCAATCTTGACTTACAGACGGCAAAATATCTGCGCGTGGAACTCAAACGTGTCCACCACGAACTGGGGGTGACCATGGTGCATGTCACTCACAATCAGTCTGAAGCTGAGGAACTGGCGAACAGGATATGCATCTTGAATATGGGAAATGTCGAACAGGTCGGCCGCCCCGAGGAAGTTTTCTTCTATCCCGCGAATGCTATCGTTTCGGATTTTATCGGAACGCCCAACATTCTCAACTGTGATAGTTGCCGCCCCATCGGTCAGGGGTTGGTGGAAGCCGACTGCGGAGGGTTGCGTATCATCCTGCCTCATGATGATGACGAACCTGTCAGGCGTATCGCTCTTTTCCCACGCGATATTTACATATCAGAGAGACCCCCGCCCGGCCCCTCACTCAATCGTTTCAAAGGAGTTCTTGCTGAAATCAAGCCTATAGGTAGCACGGTTAGACTGGATATCAAGGTCGATGAACGCATGCTGTTCTCTGAAATGCCAGTGGACCTTTTCAACGACATGAAATTGAAAGTGGGGCAGGAGATATTTCTTATTTTAAAGCTCAGGAGAATCAAGATTTACTGAAGCATGAATTTACACTGGAATTGAAACCTGCTTGTAAGTGGAAAATTAACTCCGGGAGGGGGCGATATGTCCGTAAAGAATTTGAAGGTACTTATCCGCGGCGGAGGCGAACTGGCAACTGCCATGGCTTGCCGTTTGGCTCAGAGCCATTTCAAAGTCATCATGACCGAGGTGGCCCAGCCGCAGGCGGTACGGCGCAATGTAGCGTTCTGCGAGGCGGTGTACGATGGTTGGAAAGTTGTTGAAGGAAATACAGCCAGACTCGTTGACTCCGCTGGTGGGGCGAAGGCTGCTTGGAAGGCGGGAGAG
>CAZUXO010000159.1:0-17541 GCA_964624325.1 uncultured Dehalococcoidales bacterium | reverse complement strand
ACTATCGCGCCGTTGTGGTTTTTCTAGATGTCTGCCATTCCGTGCCGGAGCTTATCTATCTGAATTGCGAACATCCTAGACTGCTGAGAGAGTTGTATTTTTAATCGTTACGGTGGGATTGGGGTTCCTCTTCGGTACCGTCATTTTGCGTGATTTAAGTAAACCAATGTGTTCTTCCATACCCCATTTAGCTTTATACAGGCAATCTTCAACAGAGCTACCGACCCCGGTAAATCCTTCGAGATCCGGTGAGTAGAAAGAAAAGAACGCAGGATCTTCAGTAGCTTCAATTATCAGAGAATATTTGATATCAATCATTGGCTTTCCCTCCACCTTTCAATCCGGCAGCTTTTAATATCGCGTTCGAAGTACCGGTCGGTATCTCTTTAGAACCATGGTAATCTATACGAACTAGATTATCACAGCCGCTTTTTCCATAGTAACGAATTGAGCCCTTTTCTTTAATGATCTCAAATCCATTACGCTCGAGAAGCCGAACTAATTCACTAAATTTCACTACTTCTCCGTGGCTCTTTAAGATTTGGGATTAGTAATACCCTGATTATAGCATCACAAAAGCAACGTGACTATAACTTGAAATGAAATGCCGGAATGTCTGACATTACATGTTTATTATTATGAGCTTTCAGCGATCGGCTTTCAGCGATCAGATACGAGCATTCAGCTGCCAGCATACAGCGATCAGTTGTCAGCGGTCAGAGAACAGATACGAGCTTTCATCATTCAGCTATCAGCACCAAGATTGCCACCCCGCCCCGGATGCTTCGGCCAGCCACCCTGGCTTCCAGCATGACAACAACGTTTATAGAGATTGCTTCGGTCCGCCTGAGGCAGACGCTCGTAATGACGAGGGGGGGGAGAAGAAAGGTTTCGGCTGGCGATCAGAGGGGAACGAGATTGCCGCAGCCACTGCGTGGCTTCGCAAAGACACAGAAATCGTGCTAAAATCACTCCAACCATGAGCAATGAGATTATAAAACAGGATAACGCGTGGCCAAAGCAAATAAAGTAAAACTGAATAATCCCAAACAAGAAGCGGCGGCAGACCCATCACCGGTTATCAAGATCCGCCCGCTGCGCGGCTGGGTAGGCATTGATTTTGCCGAGCTGTGGGCGTACCGCGAACTACTATATTTTCTCACCTGGCGGGATATCAAGATCCGCTACAAGCAGACGGTGCTGGGTTTTGCCTGGGCTATTCTTCAACCCTTCCTGATGATGGTAGTATTCAGTTTGTTCTTTGGCAACCTGCTTAAAATCCCTTCAGGAGGTATTCCTTACCCCCTGTTCAGCTATGCCGCGCTGCTTCCCTGGACGCTTTTCGCCCAGGGCATCACCCGTGCCAGCGAGAGTCTGGTGGGGAATGCCAACATGGTTCAGAAGGTATATTTCCCCAGGCTCACTATGCCTCTGGCGGGCATCCTTGCGCCTGTGGTCGACTTTGCCATCGCACTTGTCATTTTGGTCGGGATGATGCTTTTGTTTGGCTACCCCCCGACGCTTAAAATGCTCTGGCTCCCTGCATTTGTCATATTGGCGCTGGCCACTGCCACGGGTGTCGGCGTATGGCTTGCGGCGTTAAATGTGAAATATCGGGATATCCGCTACGCAGTGCCATTCGTTATACAGCTCTGGCTCTTTGCTTCACCAGTGGTTTACGCCAGCAACGTTCTCCCGGCACGCTTCCAGGCGATTTATGGTTTAAATCCCATGGCTGGCGTGATCGAGGGTTTTCGCTGGGCCTTGCTTGGAGCGGAACCTCC
Source organism: uncultured Dehalococcoidales bacterium (assembly GCA_964624325.1). Taxonomy (GTDB): domain Bacteria; phylum Chloroflexota; class Dehalococcoidia; order Dehalococcoidales; family UBA1222; genus SURF-27. The sequence continues at coordinate 15,757 of CAZUXO010000159.1, read as the reverse complement.
CGGCTCTTTGATGGCAGTCTCGGTTATTATTATGATAGTGATATTGATTTCGGGAGTATTTTACTTCAGGCGCAGCGAAACGACTTTTGCCGATGATATTTAATAGTGAGAGATTATGAGCGATATTGCCATCCGAGCCGAGAAGATAGGTAAGCTCTACCACATAGGGCAGACGGTGGGTTATAAAACGCTGCGAGACAGCCTGACGGATGCTGTAACGGCACCATTCAGGCGCCTGCGCCAAAGAAGCGCTAGGCGAATAGCTATCAGCTCGCCCAACACTTTCTGGGCTCTCAAAGACGTCTCCTTCGAAGTTAAACAAGGTGAAGCCGTAGGCATCATAGGCAGGAACGGTTCCGGTAAAAGCACTCTACTCAAAATCCTCTCTCGCATAACCACACCCACGGAGGGCTATGCTGAGATTCGCGGGCGCGTGGCCTCGCTTCTGGAGGTGGGCACCGGCTTTCATCCCGAGCTTACTGGCAGGGAGAACATCTATCTCAACGGGGCAGTGCTGGGAATGAAGAAAGCGGAAATCGCGTGCAAGTTCGATGAGATTGTAGCATTCTCGGAGATTGAAAAGTTTCTGGACACACCGGTGAAACGCTATTCCAGTGGCATGTATGTGCGCCTGGCTTTTGCGGTAGCCGCGCATCTGGAGCCGGAGATACTGGTAGTAGATGAAGTGCTGGCGGTTGGTGACGCGGCATTCCAGAAGAAGTGCCTGGGTAAGATGGCAAATATTGCCGGGGGTGGACGGACGGTGCTGTTTGTCAGTCATAATATGGCAGCAATTAGAAGCATCTGCTCTCGTGCCATCCTATTGTCGGCAGGGAAAATTGTCTTCTTCGGCCCGACCAACCAATGCGTGGATGGATATTTATGCAGCACTAGCGATGATATGCAAGCTGAGATAAACACCACTAGAGTATCCCGACCTTCTGGAGTCGCGCATGATACTACACTACGGATCACACGTATTATGATTGATACGCCAACAGGTCGTGCTGTTTTGTACACAGGAGAGCCCATAACGTTGGTCATCGAGTTCATAGTAATTGAACCATTGGAAGATGTTATTATCGGATGGGGAATACATTCAAGCGACGGCGCACGATTGTTCGAGTGCAGTAGTATAGACTCGTACGGCCCAATTGCTCTGATAAAGCCTGGCAAGTATTCCATACGGTCGGTTATACCCAGCAACCCACTGAATCCAGGATTGTATACTTTGCACGTAGGCTCGCGCTGTGCTAAGAAGGGCTTGGACTGGCTTCCCGATGTTATGATATTTCGTATGGATACCCATGAGCGATTTGATTCTCTATGGTTGGAGTCACGCAGCGGAATAATCAGAGTGGCATCCGATTGGTCTGAACCGGTTGTCTGTAGCACGATTTCGTAACTATTATCTGAGAATAGATATACTGTTTTGAATGGAGTAAAAACAGAACATGAAAACTGCTTTGATCACGACGACTATAAACGTTCCAAGAGTCCTGGAATTGTACCGTAGCATAGACCCCGATGTCATGTTTTTCGTTACCGGCGATCGGAAAACCCCCCATAATGAAACGCGCGCCTTCATAGAGAAGCTGGGCAATGCTGTGTACTACAGTACTACTGACCAAGAGAAGCTTGGCTATAAGTGCTCAGAGATCATTGGCTGGAACAAGATTATGAGGCGCAACATAGCATTACTTGAAGCGATAAAGCACAACGCAGATATCATAATATCTATTGATGACGATAATATCCCTTTAGATCATAACTACTTTGCAGATTTCAATAATATCTTGACATCGCCGCATAATAGTCTAATGGTAAATTCAGATCTTCATTGGTTCAACTCGGGCGAGTTCCTAGTTCCAAGAGTCTATCATCGTGGTTTTCCTTACGATTATAGATATAAGGATCTAAATATTCACCTGTCATCCGTGTGCGACGCGAGAGTCGGTGTGGCCGCAGGAATATCGCTTGGTGCCCCAGATATTGATGCGATGGAACGTATAACGAATAGACCGACCGTTCATCAACTGTCAGAGGTCTTAAGAACTGGCCTTGTAGTTGACAATGTATGTTTCACCCCATTCGATTCACAGAACACTGCGTACGTTGCAGAGTTAGCGCCTTTAATGATGGTTCTGGTGGGTGTTGGAAGATATGACGACATTTGGGCATCGTATATTGCTGAGCGTGTGATGATGGAGACGGACTACCATGTTCACTTCGGCAAGCCATTTGTTTGGCAGGAACGTAATCCCCAGAACCAATGGAGAAACCTGAAAGATGAAATCTTCGGGATGGAATTTACCACTAGATTTTGCGAAGACTTGCTCGCTGCTAATTTAGGAGAAGGGACTGTGATAGAGAAACTCAGGCATCTATATGAGCGCCTACGTGGTCTAGATTATCTGCCTCCAGTAGTATGCGAACTCGGTAAAGCTTGGTGCGACGATATAGAAAGTGTGATGTCGAGATGAAGCCGTATATCTCTTTTATTGTTGCTGCGCGCAACGACAATTATGGTGGTAATTTCCTGCATAGATTGCGAGTGTTTTTAAATGTGCTACTTGGGTTGTGGGACGAATGTGAACTAAATGCCGAGCTCATAATCGTTGAGTGGAATCCGCCATATAATAACCCTCACTTGAAAGACGTCCTTGACTTGACCAAAGTACCTAGGCCAAGCATGGTTCGTATTATTCAAGTTCCTAGTGACATACATAATAAATTGCCTAACTCTGGCAAGATGGCAATGTTCGAATATTTTGCCAAGAATGTGGGCATTAGGCGAGCTAAAGGCGAATACGTCTTAGTGACTAATCCGGATGTACTATTCAGTGAGGAACTTATAGCCTATCTGGCTTCTGAGAAACTGTGCAAGAAGCGATTCTATAGGATTAATCGATTCGATTTTCGTGGTTCTATTTCCATGGAAGCCACATCGCGAGCTATTTTACGCTTTGCAAAGAGCCATGTGTACCGAATCAATATTCGAGAAGATCGTCGGATTGGGCTTTGCATTCATATCGATTGGTTACGGCGATGGTATTATCTTCTTTCGGGAAAGTGGCCTGGTTCTTATGGGGGTTATAGACACTCAAAAACAAACAAAGAACCGGTTATTCCACTGAATGATGACACTGGGATATATGGCGGCGTCTACACTAATGCGTCCGGAGACTTTTTACTAGCGTCTTTAGAGAGCTTTAAACAGATAAGAGGATTTCCAGAATTTAGTGATACTTTTACTCACTTGGATGGCTATGGGTGTCATCAATTGAAAGCTTTAGGGCTTGAGCAAGCAGTTTTTGTGCCGCCTTGCATGATATTGCATGCGGATCACCATCGCGAAGAACAGAAATCCCGCCCAAAGGTATCATCGAACGAATGGGAAAATGATCTTCAAAAGATTCGTGCAGGGTTACTTGGCCCGGCAATAAATGACGAGAACTGGGGACTCGCTGACGAGGAACTGCCTGAGATGACTGTCCGAGAGGGATCAAACCTCAAATGAACAAGTCAAATCTTGTCTCAGTCGTAATTCCGCAGATGCCATCAATAAGGGTTTTGGTACAACTACTGGGGGCAGATCAAGTGCCATATAAGAACCCAATAAGTTATGGCCCAAGGCTTGGGGGTGAGCATTGACAAACCCAGAGCTACTCCTTTCGGTGGTTGTCGTGTCCCGCAATGATGACCATGGAATTAATCTTATGCACCGTATGCAACTGTTCGTTACCGGTTGGCTCGAACAAGCAAAGCGGCATAACCTTAATTCCGAGCTGGTAATAGTTGAGTGGAACCCATTACCCAATCGCCCGCGACTGGCCCAAGCGTTAAAATGGCCGAAGGATACCGTACCCTGTGCTATCCGCATCATCGAGGTATCACCTGAAATACATCAGCGTTACAGATACGCAGATAAACTTCCGGTTTTTCAAATGATTGGTAAAAACGTGGGTATCCGACGCGCCCGCGGGCGCTTTATCTTGGCAACAAACGTTGATATACTATTTTCTGACGAAATTATAGACTTCTTGGCATCTGGCAAACTCACGAGTGGGCATATGTACAGGGTTGATCGTTATGATGTTCCAACGGACATACCAGCTTTATCGTTTGATGATCAGCTAAATTACTGCAAAGAGCATATTATTCGTATCAATAGCCGTGGGAAGACGCAAATCCTAGGAAAAGTGGAGGAATCCGTATTCCAGGCTTTTCAAAAGCGGGTCCAAGCATTAAGTAATGCACGGAATGCTGCCATACTGGGGAAGGATATCCTTTTGTACTTTTACTCTTACTTATACAATCTGATTTACAAAAACGTCGTGCGACCAATATTATATGGCCCTGCTTTGCATACCAATGCTTGTGGTGACTTTACCTTGATGGCACGTGAACACTGGTTGGCAATGCGTGGTTATCCTGAATTTGAAATGCACTCAATGCATCTTGACAACCTACTTTGCATGGAAGCCCACAATAGTGGAGCAAAGGAGTTGGTGCTTAAAGACCCGATGAGAATCTATCATATTGAACACGCCCCTGGATCGGGTTTTACGCCAGGACCTGGAGGGGAATTAATGAACCTGCGGTTAAAGAATGCCGGTATACAACAACTAACGCCTAAAGAGCTCTGGGAATTTTTTAGGCAGATGCGTTGGAAGCAACGGACAAATATTTTCAACAAAGATGAAGGTTGGGGATTGGCCAAAGAAAGCTTGCCAGAGACGATTATCGCCACCGAGTAGGAAATCATGAATCCAATTGCGACATAGGAGATATGAGCTATTAAATATGGCAATGAAATATAGTAACATGTCGGCAAAGTTGGCAGGTTGGGTACCCCCGATATTGCTTAACAGCTTGGTCAAGAAAAACACCCATAATTTGGCCGGCGATCGCGATGTTGAATGGCCGTGGATAGCGGCGCAAATACCTGACGGCCCAAGGGGAGCTATAGATATTGGCACTGGCGGCAGTTTTCTTGGTCTAATTGCCGCTCGACGCCAGTTCAAAGTAACCGCGGTAGATCTTCAACCGGTACGATGGCATTACATCCACCCAGAATTGCAGTTTATGCAGGGTGATATTTTAAAACTATCCCTGCCCGTAAAGTACTTTAACCCTGTAATTACTTGCTCAACGATCCAATATTGAGAGACAGCACATAGGAGGTGTAAATATGAAAAAAGCACTGGTTGCGGGTGCAGGTGGATTTATCGGGAGTCACCTGGTTAAAAGGCTCAAAAAAGAAGGATATTGGGTCCGAGGGGTAGATTTGAAATACCCCCTATTTAACACAACTACTGCCGATGACTTTATTATAGGTGATTTAAGGGATCCGGTTGTGTGCAAACAAGTTACTGACCAAGCATTTGACGAGTTATACCAATTAGCGGCCGACATGGGCGGAGCTGGGTTTGTATTCTCCGGTGATAATGATGCTGATATCATGCACAACTCAGCTCTCATTAATTTAAACATGATAGAAGCCTGTTACAGGTCTAAAGTTAAAAAGGTCTTCTATTCCTCCTCAGCTTGTATGTATCCTGCTTACAATCAAACGGATCCCCAGAACCCAAAATGCAGCGAAGATTCCGCTTACCCTGCTGACCCCGATAGTGAATACGGCTGGGAGAAGCTCTTCAGTGAACGTGTATACCTGGCATTTCATCGAAACTACGGCATAGATATCCGAATAGCTCGTTTCCACAACATATTCGGACCCGAAGGCTCATGGAATGATGGTAGAGAAAAAGCCCCCGCAGCCTTTTGTAGAAAAGTAGCTCAAGCGCCAGATGGTGGGGAAATAGAAATGTGGGGAGATGGTCTGCAAACTCGTTCTTTTCTTTATATTGATGAATGTCTGGAAGCAGTTCGACGCCTGATGCAATCGGATTTCATTGGCCCAGTTAACATTGGTTCGGAAGAAATGGTATCCATCAACAGGTTGGCAGAAATGATCATGAGTATAGCGGGTAAGAAACTTTCAATTAAGCATATTCCTGGACCCCTTGGGGTTCGTGGGCGTAATTCAAATAACCATTTGATTGAGAAAAAACTACATTGGAAGCCATCTCAACCCCTAATGGATGGGTTGAGAAAATCATACCAGTGGGTGGAGACAATGGTGAAGAAGGATAAAGCAGGGCAGTAAAGTAAGGATAGCTGGAGTGCCTATAAATATAGTCAAGTTATCTCTCTGACAAGTAGTTGAATATGGGAAGTGTCAGGCGAAAGTCCAAGCGTCTCGCCGCCCGCTTTCTAATAACAAGAATATGTATCTTGAGATTAGGTGAAACAGTGTAAAGGTTTATTTATACACCTATAAGTCTCAGAAATTGAGGAGAGACAAGGGATGCTTGATCGTTACGTAGTAGCTGATAACAGCCGGTTTCTTAGGATATTGACATATAATGATATCCGAAGTTTTGGTTTCACTTTGATATTCGTGGTGCTAAGCGTAAGTACGCCATTTGCTTTACATCATATTAGGTTAGCAGGACCAACCTTTTTACCCATGCATGTATTCATCTTGCTCGCTGGTCTATTGTTTGGATGGAAAGCTGGACTTATTGTAGGAGCACTGTCTCCTATAGTTAGTTATTTAATATCTGGAATGCCAGTACAAAGCATCCTTCCTCAGGTCATTATTGAAGTCGCAGTCTATGGAACCACTGCCGGCCTACTGCGAGAAAAATGCAACCTTCGTACCCTATGGGCTCTGATTGGCGCAATGGTGGCTGGGCGTATAGCTTTGCTCTTTGCTATAATGGTTTTTAGCTACATTGGTAATATTTATAGCACCACTGGAATTGAAACCAATGCGCTAAATGCAACATGGTCCACCATAAGACAAAGTTGGCCCGGAATATTAATCCAAATAATATCTATCCCCCTAATTTTGAAATTGCTGTCAAGCGGGGAAAAAACAAGTGCTAGATGACAAAGTGGCTATCCAGTTGCTTGATAATCTTGTGAAAACAGGCGACACGCTGTGGATCTATGATGACGAAAAAAGGGTATTTGTCTCGGACAAAAAACTTCTTGTTCCTCTTTTAGAATATATTGCAACTGGGACTGTCATGGTCAACAAGCCCATAATATTGGACAAGGTCGTGGGCAATGCGGCCGCGCTTCTAATTATTCAGGCTAATGCTGGTGCAGTGTTCTCCATATTGGGCAGTGAATTAGCTGGGAACACATTGGACATGAATAGAATAAGATATCGATTCACGAAAACTGTACCAACAATCATGGCAACGAATAGAAAAGATATATGCCCTATGGAAAAGTTATCTTTGGGGAAAAACCCACAGGAATTTTACGATTTATTGAAAGAGTTGAAGACCTACAAAATAAAAGGGGAAATATCGAAACAAGATAAGAACACAGGAAAACGAGAAAGTAACAACAACCCCATTTATTAAAGTTTTCAGAATTAACAAAATGAGAGAGATGATACACGCAGACCTACGAAACAAGCATTATCTTGAATGGATACAATTTCTCATGAACTCCGAGAACTGGAGTAGAGAGCAAATTGAGGACTATCAATTAACTCAGCTCAAGGAGATTATCAACCATGCCTATCAGAATGCAAAGGGCTACCGTAAACTTTATAAAGGTGCTGGAGTATCTCCGGAGGAAATAACAAAACTGGATGATATACGAAAGTTACCCTGCGTTGAGCGCGAAACAATAAGGGACAATCTAGATGATTTCCACATTCCTACCAGAGGCGAGACTTACGTAACGACCGGCGGTAGTACCGGGATTCCGTTTGGAATGTACAGGGATCGTACTGCTTTTGCCAGAGAACTAGCCTCCAAGGCATACCAATACTACAGAATCGGGTGGAAAGAGGGAGACAGTCAACTGGTATTTCGTGGTCTCCCCATAAAATCTCGAAACCGCATGGTATTTTATCCAAAGTTTCATGAACTCCGATGTTCCTCATATCACCTGACGCAGGAGATAATGGAGACCTACTGGGGGAAAGCTTGGGAGTATAAACCGGACTGGATACGGTGCTATCCTTCATCCGGCTACATCTTTGCCCGTTTCTTGAAAGAGAATAAACTAACGTTTCCAACGCTCAAAGGGATTCTTTGTGCTTCGGAAAATCTTTATGATTTCCAAAAAGACCTATTACATAAGGTCTTCGGATGCAGGATCTTCAGCCATTATGGTCACTATGAAATGGCGGCTCTTGCTGGTTTTTGCGAGTATGAAGATACATACCATGTCCTCCCTCAATACGGTTATGCCGAATTGATTGGCCAGGACGGACAGTTCGTCACTAAACAGGGAGAGATTGGCGAGATTGTGGCGACTTCTTTCATAATGAAAGCGGTGCCTTTTATCCGTTACCGCACACGCGATTTAGCTGTCTTGCAAGGTTGGGGATGCCCCTCCTGTGGACGTCCTTATCAAATCTGGAGCAGAGTCGAAGGGAGATTGCAGGAATTCATTATCACCGGAAACGGACGGTATATATCAATGACCGCCATTAACATGCACGATAATATCTTTGACCACATAAAACAATTCCAGTTTTATCAGGAAGAAAAAGGCGAGCTCACTTTCAGATTTATACCCCGAGAAACCTGTGACGCACAGGCAGTTCGAGACATAAAATCGAGGCTAATGGTCAAATTCGGTGATGATGTCGACCTGAAGATGGAACCGGTTACTGAAATTCCCTTAACGCAGCGGGGGAAGCACCGATTTTTGATACAGAAAATGAAGGTAGATTATGGCGATATCTAATTCCCAACGGAAACAGGCAGCAGTAGGAGTAGTGCGGGTAGCTGAACCTCAATATCCGGAGGAACCCCCTTACCATCCGTCTACCCGTTATCCTGAGTATCCTTTCAAGGATTCTATCTACGGCATGACGAACTATGCTTATGACGGTGTAAGACGGCTGCTATATATTCTTGGACTGGATAGAGAACACCGTGACACACCCGAATGGAATCCTCTGGGCTACATCATTAAACCTGGGATGACCGTATTAATAAAACCGAATTTTGTTCTCAGCCGCCATTTTGAAGGAAAAGACGTCTATTCCATTATTACCCATCCTTCAATTCTGCGTGCCATCGGAGATTATAGCTGGATAGCTCTCAAAGGAAGCGGGAAAATCATAATCGCCGATGCGCCCCAATATAACTGCAATTTCGCTGAACTCATGAATACGACAAGACTCGATTTAGTGTGTAATTTCTATACTATGTCTCCCGGACCTGAGGTCAAAGTTATGGATTTGAGAACCTATTGGTCTCAGACAAGGCATTTCCCTTCCTGCCTTCATGACCTCCCCGGCGATCCGCAAGGAAATGTTACCGTCAATCTTAGAAAGGGCAGCGCCTTATATCACTACCCCAATCCGTCACAGCTTTATGGCGCAGTATTTCATCGTCAGGAGACAATTTCTCATCACTCCGACGAAAAACAAGAATATGAGATATCGGGGACTATTCTTAATGCCGATGTAGTGATTTCCGTTCCCAAATTAAAAGTCCACAAGAAAGTCGGGGTCACATTGAACCTGAAAGGTCTTGTTGGGACAAGTACAAATAAAAATTTGCTGGTTCATTATACTCTTGGTTCTCCATCGGAAGGCGGCGACCAGTATCCCGATGGTTTATTCAACTGGCGTGAACACGCTGCCATCAAATTTGAACGCTGGATGTATGACCACTTTCTTGCCAAGAGAACGATGTTCCATGAACGTATTCACTGCTTGATATACGGATTCTTCTATCTCAGGATTTTTAGCCATCTGGGATTTGGTATTCCTCCAGAGAAGAGGTTGCTGGATACGGGAAACTGGTATGGCAATGATTCCGCCTGGCGTATGGTAGTTGATTTGGCAAAAATCATGTATTTCTCCGACAAAGAAGGAAAATTACAGGCAAAATCTCCCCGCCGGCTCTTTTCAATCGTAGATGGAATCATCGGGGGAGATAACAACGGCCCGCTTCTCCCTGACCCAAAGTACTCAGGAGTTTTAATTGGCGGTGAAAATCTGCTGGCAGTCGACCTTGCGGCTACTCGTTTAATGGGATTCGACCCCTACAAATTGAAGATGTTCACTATGCTGGACACAGGATATGACTTCGGACCGCGGAGATTGGAGGAAATAGATATAAAATCGGATTGGGAAGAAATTTCAAAGGACTTCGCTGGGAAGGGAAATCGTTTTCTTTCCTTTAAGCCTCATCCCGGTTGGATCGGGCATATCGAAATATAAAAAGAGGATGGAATGAAAGAACCATTATCGTTTATTGGCTTGGGGAAATTAGGTCTGTGTATGGCGACATGTTTGGCCGTCAAGGGTTATGAAGTAATCGGCATCGATATTAATAAAAACGTGGTGAAATCGCTCAATAAAGGGATTTCTCCAATCGTTGAGCCGCAATTACAGGAATTTATTACCAAAGCCGGCAACAATCTGAGAGCGACTACCAGCTACGAAGATGCCATCGATAAAACAGATATTTCTTTTATCATGGTAGCTACACCAAGCAAATCGGACGGGACTTTTTCCAACGAACATGTAGAGGCAGTGTTGAAATCTCTGTCTCAACTTTTGAAGAAGAGCGATAAGAAATACCACCTTTTCGTCGTGAGCAGTACGGTAATGCCAGGTTCCATCGAAGAGACCCTGATTCCGCTGATAGAAAAATACTCGGGCAGAATATTGAATGGTGGCTTTGGAGTATGTTACAGCCCTGACCTAGTGGCATTGGGTAAAATAATCAACGATTATCTCAACCCAGACTTGGTTATACTTGGGCAAAGCGATAAATTTGCGGGTGATAAGGTAGCAGCTATCTACCACAGAGTGGTTGAAAATAATGCGCCGATTTTTCAGATGTCCCTTATTGATGCACAGATCGCCAAGGTCGCCGTAAATTGTTACATAACTTGCAAGATAAGCTTTGCCAATGCTTTAGCCAATATTTGTGGAAGAATTCCGGGTGCCGATGTAGATGCGATTACTCAAGCAATAGGAGCTGATAGGCGGATTTCCCCCTATTATTTGAAAGGTGGTTTGAGTTTTGGGGGTACCTGTTTTCCCAGGGACACTGTAGCCTATAAAGCCATGGCGAAGAAATACGGATACAAAGATGAGTTGATGGCGGCGATAGAGAAGGTAAACCAGTATCAGGACCAACATCTTGCTGAGATAACTTCAAAAGCCATTGCCGCTTCTAAAGATAAGAGAGTAGCCATATTAGGCCTTGCTTTCAAACAAGATACGCCGGTTATCACGGAATCACCGAGTATTAAACTGATTACCAATCTGCTTGCGCAAGGCGTAAAAGTAATTGCCTACGACCCATTAGCGATGCAAAATACCAGAGATGTATTTGGCGATAAGATTGTTTATGCAAAATCTGTTAGAGAATGCTTGGCGCAAGCAGGCATTTGCGTGATTACTAGGACCGACAATGAATTCAAGCAAATAGATGATAGTTATATTAGGAATGAGCCTTGTACAATTATTGATTGCTGGAGGATTCTGGATCCTTCCAAGTTTACGAAACGTGTGAAATACATTGCCTATGGCAGGGCGAGCGAGCGGATAGGCGAGTTACATTGAGCGAAAGTGGTTAGATATGCGTTATTCAACAAAGACTGGATGGACAATTTATGCTAACGATATTCTCTACCGCCAAACCGTTTAAGGGGCATACCGGTATTATTCAACGGAATGCTATTCATAGTTGGATCCTCCTCAACCCTAAATGCGAAATCATTCTATTCGGCGATGATGAGGGAACGGCTGAGATTGCTGCTAAGTTGGACATACGGCATATACCTGATGTAGAGCATAATAATTATGGCACACCCTTACTCAGTTCAATGTTTGATATTGCACAGGATGTAGCTAGTTATAAACTTATGTGTTATATCAATGCTGATATTATCCTGACGAGTGATTTCTTACCAGCTGTGCAGCGTGTTTGTAAACAGAAGCAAAAATTCCTAGTTGTGGGGCAGAGGTGGGATTATGACCTAGATAAGTTAGTGGACTTCAACAGGGCTGATTGGGAAAAGGAGCTTCGTGCTAAAGTGATAGAACATGGCAAGGTTCACCCCAAATGTGGTATTGACTATTTTGTTTTCCCCCGGGGACTTTATGATAGCATTCCACCATTCGCTATTGGGAGATCGGGATGGGATAACTGGATGATCTATCAAGCTCGTTTTCTGAAAATCCCGGTGATTGATGCTACCAAAGCTATTACTGCCATTCACCAGAACCATGATTACTCGCATACTCCAGGGGGACTCAATGGAATCATCAATGGACCAGAAAAGAAGCAGAATATTGTATTCATGGGTGGGGTAGAGCATGCCTTCAGTTTAGATAATGCTACTTTGATTCTCACGCCGCAGGGTCTGAAACCCGCATTGACTATGAGGTACCTTTATTTTCGCTTGTATGCTATAACTGTGCTGTTTCCTTATTTACATTTTCTTCGAAAACCAATAGTAGCAATACCAAATTTGTTAAGGCTTATTCGGCTTATGCGAGCATAACTGAGGACTAATGGAGTGCAGTATGTGTGTTCAACCACGGAATCAGCCCGTGGAACTCTAACGGCTTATTGTAAGAACTCTGTGATATGAAGAAATTCAACACAAATGCCTTGTGACAAACTCGAGGGGATAACCAAATTGGAAGAACACTCCGAAAGAAAAAGGAAACGCGTTTTAGTGGTGTCCTTTGACTTTCCGCCCAACCCAGGTGCTGGCGCAATTACCGTCGATAAACTCATGAAATATTTGCCAGATTTTGGATGGGACCCGATAGTTGTAAGTGTAAATGGAATATCGAAGAATAATCGAAATTTAACAATTCCTAATAAACAAATAAATATCTGGCAGTATAGTTTTACGAGTAGAATTGCCGCAAAGTTCAATGGTAATGCCCACGGAAGTACGCCTGTATTATCTGTATCGCAACCTAAAAACAACAAAAACCGAGCCGATTCCAAAATTATATACCAATTTCTTAAGTTATTTATATTTTTAAGTAGACTGCCCTTATTCAGAGAATTATTTGAGCCACATGGATGGGCAAATATCGCGCAAAAACAATGTATAACTGTAATTGCACAAAACCCTATTGACCTCATATTCAGTTCATACGGACCATCCGTGAATCACTTTGTAGCGTCTGCCATCCAAAAAAAAGCGGGTATCCCTTGGGTGGCAGAATTTCGTGACCTTTGGTCAGATAACCATTACATTCACAAAATACAGCCGCTACACTATTTAGAACAACTATTAGAAAAGAAAATACTAAAGAATAGTGCTCAACTTACTACTGTTTCGGAGTTTTGGGCTACAAAAATGCATAATTTACACCATAAACCATGTCTGGTAATAAAAAACGGTTACGACAAAGAGGATTATTTAGAGAGAATAGACACAACAAAAATATTCACGATAACTTATACTGGAATGATTTACATAAATAAACAAGACCCGTCACCACTATTTAAAGCGATTGGTATACTGATTAGTGAGTCTTTCATAAAACAAGACGATATAATGGTAAGATTTTATGGAACAGATTGTGATTGGCTAAGAAAGCTAATTTTTAAGCATGGTCTTGAAGGTATAGTAAAAATATACCCATCAATACCACATGATGAGATATGTAAAAGACAAATGGAGTCAACCCTACTTCTTCTTCTAGGGTGGAATGACAAAAAGGAAATTGGGGTTTATCCTTCTAAGGTATTCGAATACATCGGTGCTCGGCGGCCTATTATTTCATTGTCGCGGGAAGATGAATATCTAAGTCAGCTAATCAGAGATACGGGTTGTGGTGTCACGACACAAGATATCAAACAGATTGTAGAATGTTTGAAACAATGTATCATAGAACACAGGTCACTTGGCAAATCGGTCTCATTTTATCATCCTAATCAACCAATAATAGATAGCCTTTCAAGAAAAGCAAATGCCAAACAAATGGCGAGTTTGTTTGGCGAAATATTATCAAAACATAATACCCGCGTATGAATGTTTCAGAAGACAATTTTGGGATTGCTTCTTTACCAAGTAATGAATATTTTGCGATAGTTATGCGCTGCTTTGTCCAATGTGAATTCGTTTTCTACCATCTCTCGCCCATTATTGGCTACTTGTTGAAGTTTAGGATGATTCAAAGCCCTCAATATATTACTTGCTATGCATTCTGAATTGTTATATTCCATAATAAAACCCGTTTCTCCATCTATAATGATATCAGGGATAGCACCCACTGGCGTAACCAATACAGGAGTCCCACATGCCATGGCCTCCAATATGATGTTGGGCAGACCTTCCGAATAGGAGGGCAATATAAGTAATTTCAACTCATTTAAATATTCAGGAATGTCATCATGGGGAATCCACCCTACATATTTAACTTTACCACTCAGATCATTTTTGCTTATACGTTCCTGGATTTCGGCCCGGAGATTCCCCTCGCCTCCTATTAAAAATTCAATGCTGCTGTCCCGCTCTAATATTTTGGGGATTGCGTCAATAAGGTTTGGTACTCCCTTGTTCTGGCTCAGACTTCCTAGATATCCAACCACTTTCCCCCTTTTGTTTAAGGGTTTATCCACTTTGAAAATGTTGAAATCTAAAAAATGCTCATATGCTATAGAAATCTTGCCGCTGTATTTTTCTAGATTGCGTTCGGCAATATTTCTCTTTGAATAGACAGCAATCCCATCTGAGAGTGTCAAGTTAATACTTGCCAGCAAGCCAATTATTCTGGAAAGGGGGTCTTTTTCCTTTCTGCTTGACCTTTCCGGAAATCCTGCCAGGGCTAACAACACTCGACTTCGCCATAACTTGGCCGTTATCATAGGTAAAACTAATCCTTCGCCGCCAATAAAGAATACCCACAGGTTCACCTTGTTGATTAGCTTAATTAATTGGTAGGAAATGTGTAATTGGGTATAAATGAAGTTGATTATTCTAGCGATAGTATTTTTCGTGTTCTTATGGTCTACCCGAAAAACATACCTCTGACCTAGGGGTTGAATATCTGCTTCATTGCCAGTAATTACGTAAAGGCTGGTTGATAACTCACCTAGCACTTCCACTAAATGCGACAACGGAATATTCCCCGCCTTTGATAGGGGGAACGTTACTAGACCGATATTCCCTAGTGTACTTCTATTGTGCATACCAAAATGTCCTGCGAATATTTCCCGGGGTGGCTCAGGGGGTCAATATTTGAGCATCACCGCTGGTATAAATCACATTCATATATTTAAGATAATCCAGCTGCTCTAAGGGGAAATGTGTTGCCCCAGTGTCTAGGCTTTGTTGCCATTCCCCGTTATTTAGATTCCAGCGCCTTAAGAATACATATGAATTACTAGGCATTTGTTCACCGTCAAGGGTAAATTGTAAGACAGCCAGTGCACTCAAACCTCTTGCCAGCATATCTGGGCTATCAGTATATATTGTTCCCCCTTCAGAATTATTATCGTATAGCCAAGTTCTGGCTTGAATCTCTGGCTTAGTGAAAATTGGCCAATCTACCTGGTAAAGAGACAGTGGCATCGATGACGCTGTTGCTCCAGTAAGCGCGAAAATGAAGCCGGTACTGAACAGAAAATAGGGTACTAAAACGATAAGTACTATCAGATTGAGGTGAGTCGAAGAAGCTATCTGGCGAAGTTCATTGAGCCGAAATAATCGAAATAGCCAG
>CAZUXO010000158.1:0-3931 GCA_964624325.1 uncultured Dehalococcoidales bacterium | reverse complement strand
AGCATCTCGCGCATACCGGGGCCGCCCTTCGGCCCTTCATAACGGATCACAACCACGTCACCGCTCCTGATGCTGTTCGCCATTATGGCCTGAGTGGTGGCATCTTCAGAGTCAAACACTCTGGCAGGCCCCCGGTGTATCATCATTTCAGGTGCCACGGCAGAACGCTTGACCACTGCGCCTTCGGGGGCGATATTGCCAAAGAGGATAGCCAATCCACCTTTGGCTGAATACGCCGTCGCTTCCGAGCGAATGACGTCTTTGTCCAAAACCTCAGCGTGATCGATAATATCCAGAACGGTTCTTCCGGATACAGTTTTCAACTCAAGGTGCAAATGGCTCCGCAGTTCTTTCATGACCGCGGATATGCCGCCGGCACGGTCAAGATCTTCCATATGGTATTCACCAGCTGGTCTGATCTTTGCCAGACAAGGCGTTTTTTCGCTAATCTCGTTGATACTGGGAAGAGAAAAGGCAACTCCAGCCTCATGAGCGATGGCGATCAGATGTAGCACCGAGTTTGTGCTTCCGCCCAGCGCCATGTCAACGGTGAAGGCGTTCTCCAAAGACTGTTTATTGATAATATCTCTTGGTTTGATATTCGCAGCCAGCAGCTTCATCACCTGTTCTCCTGCCTGCCATGCCAGTTTCCAGCGCCGCTCATCCACTGCCGGGATGGTGCCGTTACCGGGGAGTGCCATGCCCAATGCTTCATTGACACAATTCATGGTATTGGCGGTAAACATCCCGGAACAACTGCCACAGCCAGGACAGGCCGCACCCACCAGACACTCCAACTCTGGTTCGCTCATCTCATTTTTAAGAACCTTGCCGACGGCTTCGAAAACCGAGTTGAGATCTACTTTCTTGATGTCGCTTTTGGTTTCCAGACGACCGGCTAACATGGGTCCGCCGCTCACGAAGATGGAAGGTATATTGATCCTGGCTGCTGCCATGAGCATGCCGGGAACGACTTTATCACAATTGGGTATAAAAACCAGCCCGTCGAAGGCATGCGCCTGTGCCATTATCTCAACAGTATCGGCTATCAACTCGCGACTTGGCAGACTGTACTTCATTCCAGCGTGGTTCATGGCAATACCGTCGCAAACCGCTATGGTATTGAATTCAAAAGGAATACCACCGCCGTGGCGGATGCCTTCTTTGACGGCTTCAGCAAGCTCGCGCAAATGAATATGGCCTGGCACGATTTCGGTAAAACTGTTAACCACTCCGATAAAAGGACGCGACATTTCCTCTGGTTTAACACCAACAGCGTGCAAAAGTGATCGATGCGGGGCTCTTTCAATGCCTATTTTGATAGAATCGCTTTTCATAATAGCCCTCGGAAAATAAAAAACCATCCCCTCTGGACGGATATGTTCCCAAAATACGCCATAACAGACTTCTAAAATATCATAGCCACGCTTGGAGTGTCAAGAAAACCCCAGGTTTGAGGTGCACAATATTGTATCAATCGTTTTCCATTTTCTCGATCTTTATGAGTCGCTGCTGATGGCGTCCGCCCTCGAAGCTGGTGCTTAAAAAGACACGCACGACATCATGGTAATTAAATTCCCTCTCCGCGCCTAAACATAGAATATTGGCATCGTTATGCCGTCGTGCGCGTTCGGCCATGAAAACGTCGCAGCAGAGCGCAGCACGGATACCCTTGATCTTGTTGGCTGCTATGCTCATCCCGATGCCTGTGCCGCAAATAAGTATACCGTAATCGAACTGGCCGCTGGACACCTGTTTCCCAAGCGCCTGCGCAACATCAGGATAATCCACACTCTGGTCATCGTAAGCGCCAAAGTCCTGGGTTTGATACCCCATCCCGGAAATTAAACCTTTAAGCTCTTCCTTAAAGGACAGTCCCCTGTGGTCACTACCGATAGCAATGCGCATGCAATAACCTCAAATTATCTGACAGAATCGTTCCAGTTGCACTCGCGAGATGGCCCCCTGCCTGAGGATACGCGGTTTATCCACACTCATATCAATTATGGTGGACTCGATACCGCCGGGTGTCTTTCCCGCGTCGATTATCAGTTGGACTTTATCGCCGATTTGTGACTCCACTTCGCCCGCTGTGATCGGGCTCGGTTTGCCGTGTATATTGGCACTGGTACCAACCAAAGGTACGCCGACACCTCTAACTATATTGGAAGCTACCGGATGAGCGGCGATTCTTACGGCTACGGTAGAGCTTCCGGCTGTAACGATGTCTGGGACAAAAGAGGTTTTCTTAAAAACAAGTGTCAATGCTCCTGGCCAGAACTCTTTCATCAGTATCCGGGAAACATCAGAAACAGCCAAAGCTACCAGGTCAACGTCACGAGCATCTGCCAGCAATATAGGCAAGGCCATGTTAAAAGGCCGATGTTTAATCTCATAAACTTTTTTTACGCAAGAGACATCGTTAATTGGTGCACCCAGCGCATATACGGTATCGGTGGGAAAGGAAATGGGATGTCCTGCTTTAAGCAGATTTATGCCGTCCAAAATGGTTTCGGGTGTGGCTCTTTGCAGTGGCGACAAGTGTCAGGTTTCTCCTATATTATCTGGCCGTAAGTATATCATAATGTTACGGGATTATTCAGGCACTGCTGATATTGTAATGCTTGCTGACTTATTCTGAATGCATGATCTTTTTCGGAAATACAATTTCAGGTTTGAAGCGTGTTAACAGTTTCTTATACAAATTGCATAAATACTTGAGTACAAAAAAGCTCTGATTCATACCAAATAGTAATATGCGAATAATGCATTTTCAGAAGCATATGTTTGTGCTATATTAAAGTATCTGATCGGGATATCAAAGGAACCGAAAGTTGAACTCTACTAAGTATTTTTGCGCACTCATTGGATCGGTGCTGATGGTGTTTACCATAGGGTGTACGGTGCAGAGTACCACGGATTCACTGACCACTCCTGCCCCGGGTTCTGAAACGCTGGTCAGTTTATCCAAAAATGATTTGGCGCAAAAAATTGGCCTACCTGAAACTAACATCAGGTTAGTGTCTGTTGATGCCACCAGTTTCGGTGATACCAGTCTGGGCGTGTCAGAACCGGGTGGTATCTATGCCCAGGTTATCACTCCCGGTTTTATAATTGTCTTGAATGCTAATGGCAAAGATTATGAGTATCATTCTGATATGAACAATCGAGTAGTATTCTACGCACCGATAAAAACTAAACCCGAAACAACGGTTATCATCGGCACCCAGACAACCACGCCGGCTTTACCAGGTATAACAAGCACCACCACATCGGCAAATACCACAGGCAAACCCATACCTATTAATACTGAGAAAATCACTCCACCCCCGGCAAATTAAACACCAGAGGATCTTATTGGTTTGTAATCATAATCAAAAAGCAGACCATCGACTAACCAGAAGATGTTTGGAGAATAATGGTAAAGTAAAGTAACTTAAATAGATCTTGATTATGAATATGAGTTGGCCTATCATTGGCTGTCAAATATATAGGTATCAGGCGTTCTCGAAGCAGGTTGTTACAGAGGATCGAAGGAAAGAGTGTTAACTCCAATACACAACGTATAGAGAGTTCAACCTCGATAAAGGCTATCCTGTCGCGAGGCAGGGGCGCAAAGCCATGGATCTGCCTGGTGCAGACCGCCAGGTTACCGAAGGAAATCCATTGTTCCCTCGGCGTTTTTGTTTTGAGGAGGCAGTATAAGAGTATCAAAAACGAGGTCACCCGAGTCGAAGGCATCATAATTTTTCAGTGAAGGAGAATGTTTCACTTGAGTAAAGCTAAATATTTATTCACATTCCTGTTTGTTGTTGTGCTTTTAACTACTTTGGTACCTGCCCTAACTTCTGCAGCCACACAGCCAAGAACAGCCTTTGATGATCCAACTCGTGTTTCTAAACCAGATAACCTGTCAGACCCCTTAACCACC
>CAZUXO010000157.1:0-3198 GCA_964624325.1 uncultured Dehalococcoidales bacterium | reverse complement strand
AGCGTGTTTTCTCGGGCGTACGGCCCACCGGACGCCTGCACATAGGCAATTACCTGGGGGCGGTGAAAAACTACGTCGCCCTGCAGGATGAATACGACTGCGTTTATTGCATTGTAGACCTGCATGCTCTCACCACTCTGGAGGAAACGAGCAAGCTACAAGAGAACATTTATGAAGCCCTGCTCGATCTTCTGGCGGCAGGACTCGATCCAAAAAAGAGCGTTATATTTGTGCAGTCACACGTCCCAGAAGTAACCGAGCTTTTCACTCTGCTGGGCATGGTCACTCCGCTGGGCTGGTTGCTGCGCGTGCCCACTTTCAAAGAAAAGGTCAGGATGCACCCGCACAACGTGAATTACGGGCTGGTGGGTTACCCTGTGCTGCAAGCGGCGGATATCCTGCTTTACAGGGCAGACGTCGTGCCGGTGGGAGAAGACCAGTTGCCGCATCTTGAGCTGACTCGAGAGATCGTTCGTCGCTTTAACGAGCACTTCGGAAAGACTTTCGCTGAACCCCAGGCCAAACTGACCAGTTTCCCGCTGGTGGTAGGACTCGATGGTAAGGACAAAATGAGCAAGTCTCTGGGAAACCACATCGAACTGGCGGCTACGGCGGAAGAGACCACTAAAAAAGTAATGTCAGCGGTGACCGACCCCGCCCGCAAACTGCGCTCGGATATGGGGCATCCTGAAATATGCAATATCTACAAGCTGCGCAAGCATTTTCAGCCGGCGATAATCGAAGCTTTGAATGAAGATTGCAAGGCTGCCAAAATTGGCTGTGTAGACTGCAAGAAATCCCTGGCGGAAGCCATCAACCATGATCTCGCCCCATTGCGCGCACGGCGCGCCGAACTGGCAGCCCGGCCTGAATACGTACGCGAGGTCCTGACCGATGGTTCGAAAAGAGCACAGATCATAGCTCGGCAAACGCTGGCAGAAGTGAAGCAAAAAATGGGACTGGCATAGCCCCATCTGCTTTTTTGGAGAACCACATGGAAACGCTTCAAGCCATTACAAGCCGCCGCAGCATTCGCAGTTATAACAATAAACCTGTGCCGCCGGAGATGACCCTCAAAATACTCGAAGCAGCTATGGCCGCCCCTTCGGCTAATAACAAGCAGCCATGGCATTTCGTGGTTATTACCGAGCGCGCTATTCTTGATGCCGTTCCCGGTTTCCACCCCTACTCACACATGCTATTCGAAGCTACGTTGGCCATTCTTGTATGCGGGGATACCGGTTCAGAATCCAATCCCGGCTACATGGCTCAGGACTGCTCTGCCGCGATGGAAAACATCCTTATCGCGGCACAGGGGTTGGGGCTTGGGGCAGTCTGGCTGGGTCTCTATCCGCGCCAAGAACGCATGGATGGAATGAGAAAGCTGCTTAAAGTACCCGATGTTTTTATTCCGTTTGCCCTTATCGCCATTGGCTACGGTGCTGAGGATAAACCGCCGTCTAACCGATACTCTGAGTCAAGAGTGCATCACAACAAATGGTAAAAGAAAGAACGTGGATAAAATCTGCTCTTGGGGCATACATTTAATCTATTCATTTGACCTAACAAGGCCGTCTGCGTCCAGTCCCTCTTGTGCCGTGACGTCCAAAAATATTTGGTAGCAGCGGGGGAAAAGCCAATACATCAAGATGGTTTCGAATAGGAAATCAAATGGGCGGACTACCCATTCGTCCCGCCGGATCCGCAATCATATATATTAAAGGCTTACTCTGGAAAATACTGCGTCGAAGCTTGATCTTGACCCATTAACCCTTATTGAGGGTTAATGAGCACCCCCACCGTAAAAACACAAGCGGATGAATCTAAAAACACTGGTCAACTATCTAATGTCATTTACGGTGTTTGTTCACGAAGCGCCTGATACGCACTAACGCTTCTTCCAGATCCGGCAAGGAGGTCGCATAACAGCAGCGTACGTATCCCTCACCGCAAGCACCAAAGGCAGTACCAGGCACCACGGCTACCTTCTCTTCCTGAAGCAGTTTTTCGGCAAACATCTCGGAACTCAAGCCAGTCATGGTTATATTGGGAAAAGCATAAAATGCACCTTTAGGCTCAAAACAAGAAAAACCTATGTCTCTCAGACCCTTAACTATCAGCTTGCGCCTGCGGTTGTAATCAGCCACCATCTCCACAACACTGTCTTCACCGCCACGCAGAGCTTCGAGTGCTGCCACCTGAGCCATGGTAGGCGCACACATTATGGTGTACTGATGTATCTTGGTCATGGCAGCAATTATTTCCCTGGGTCCTGCGGCATATCCGATGCGCCAGCCAGTCATGGCATAAGCCTTGGAAAAGCCACCGAGCAGAACCGTCCTCTCCTGCATACCAGGAAGTGCTGCAAAACAGGTATGCTCGATGCCGTAAGTCAGCCGGGCATAGATTTCATCCGACATTACCAGCAGATCGTGTTTCCTGGCTACCTCAGCCACTGCCGCTAGCTTCTCTCTGGGCATAACCGCGCCGGTGGGATTGGCAGGATATCCGATGAGAATGGCCCTGGTTCGAGGAGTAATGGCGGTTTCGATGTCGGCAGCGTCTATTTCAAAATTGGCAGCCTCCACGGTGGGTATCATAACGGGCTCGCCGGCCGAGAGCGATACTGAGGCAGGGTAAGCCACGTAACAGGGAGCCGGCATTAAAACCTGGTCACCCGGGTCGATAGTGGCCCGCATGGCCAAATCGAGAGCTTCACTCACTCCGACGGTAATTAGAATTTCCGTAGCCGGGTCGTATTTCAACCCGTGTTTTTGTTCAAGGTGGCGCGACAACTCCCCTCGCAGTTCAGGAGTGCCCAAATTGGATGTGTACATCGTCTTGCCCTGCTCGAGTGAGTAAATGGCTGCTTCGCGCATGCGCCAGGGAGTGGCATAATCCGGTTCGCCCACACCCAGCGAAATGACACCTTCCATTGAAGCCAGCAGATCGAAAAACTTGCGGATACCTGAGGGGGCGATGCTATTAGCCCTGATGGAGACAAGGCTTCTTTTTTCAATTTTCATAGGTCGAATCGTAGTCATAGGGCTAAGCCATTAAAGGATAACCGCCTGACGCTTGTTTTCTTCTTTCCCATCCAGTATCACGCCATCTTCCTTGTAACGCTTGAGTACGAAGTGGGTGGTGGTAGCCGTCACTCCCTCGATGGGAGCAAGTTTGCGCGTGACGAACTCAGCT
>CAZUXO010000156.1:0-4674 GCA_964624325.1 uncultured Dehalococcoidales bacterium | reverse complement strand
GGGGAAGTTCTTGCTGAAGCATCACGACAACGGCGGTTGTATATTCCTGGTACACCGGGGCAAGGAAGCGCTCTGCTCCATTCACACGGCCAAGCCCAAGCCTTGCCGTGATTGGACCCCTTCTCTGTCACGCAAGGAATGCAGCCAGGGGTTGGGGCGCGTTTGGGGATTGGCTGCCAACGAAAATGGAGACCTCTGCGGGGCGGAGCACGACAGAATAAACTTTGTAGAATATGTGCGCTCAATAGAATCTTGAGGAATACCCGGAGAGTTTTGCGTCAATAGCATCCCTACAACGTACTATGCCTTTTTTGCTTCATAATTGGTAAAAATGACTATGCAATCAGATGAATAATAAATATATAGTCGCTTGACTATTCTTAACCTTTGTTTCCAAAAACAGCATGATCAAAAACTCTTTCCGATAAACGAACCGGATTTTACACCATACTTAGACTGAATGCGGCGAACTATATCAACCTTCGATTTCATAGAGCGAAAAGGCCCCGTGCTGTTACTTTCCCAACAGGTAAGGCACCGTCACCAGCGTGACGTTGGGGTGCTTTTCAAAGATATCCCGCAAACGGGCGGCGGTGCGGTTGTGCAGGAAGCGCTCCCAGAAATGCGCTGTTATGAACTCTGGCAACACTATGGTTATAAACGCTGTGGGCGATTGGCTGTGAACCGCAGCGATGTAATCACCTAACGGCTCGTCAAAGCTGCGCGTGGGGGACTCGATAACGACCAGCCTGAGGTCCGGAGCGAACTTCTGCATCTTTTCTTTCAGTTTGTGAATGCGCTCAGTGCTGGTGGATATATGCAGCACCACTTTCTCAGCCTCAATGGTTCTGGCAAATGAAAAAGCACGCAATGAGGCGTAATTGACATCGTCTATGAGCACCAGCACCAATTGATTGATTTTCTGTGGCGGTAATTGCTCAGACACTATGCTGAGTTCTTTAGCCAGCCTGACGTAATGGCGGTGAATCCGTAAAAGTACACTCACGATCAAAGGGATAAGAACAACAATAATCCAGCCTCCGCTGGTAAACTTCGTCAGAATGGCAACTATCATGATGCTGGTTGTTAAAATTGCATCCAACCCGTTGATTATAATGCTTCTCTTCCAGCCATGACCGCGCGTCCGCCACCAATGGACCACCATGCCCGAATCCGAACTGCTAAAAGCCAGAAAAACGCCAATTGCATAGAGATTGATCAACCTATCTACGTTTCCCTCGAAGAGTACCACCAGCAATGCGGCCAATCCACCCAAAAAGACAATACCTGTAGTAAAGGCCAGGCGGTCACCCCGGAACTTAAACTGGTGCGGCATAAAGTTATCACGCGCCAAAACTGAAGCAAGCCGGGGAAAATCTGCGAAGGCCGTATTGGCAGCCACTACCAGTATGCCCACAGTGGCGAACTGAAATACATAATAGAAAATGTTGCGGCCGAAAACTGCTAGCGCCACCTGGGATATAATGGTTTCCCTGCCTGGGACGAGGTGCAAGTGGTCCGCCAGAAAGGTAATGCCAAGAAAGAATACTCCGAGGAGGGTGGCCATGATAGTTAGTGTGGCAGCGGCGTTTCTGGATTCTGGCGGTTTGAAAACGGGCACGCCGTTAGAAATAGCTTCGGTGCCACTCATGGCCACGGCGCCCGCCGAAAAAGCGCGTAGAACTAGCCATAGAGTAAGCGGTTCGGTGGCTATCAACGCAGGAGGAGTGGAGACAGCGTGCAGAGTACCAGTGAAAGCCTTGATCAAGCCGACAGATATCATGATACACATACCTACGAGAAACATGTAGGTCGGCACAGAAAAAATTGTTCCAGCCTCTCGGATGCCACGAAGGTTACCCAAAACCATCATCCCGATAAACAATAGGCTCAGTATAACGGTAAGATTAAGGAAAGCAGGCAAGGAATCGGTCATATGGTTTACCCAGTCGATGTACCCCGAAGCGATCAAAGCCGATATAATTCCCTGAGCACCCGCCACTATTGAAACAGCTACAGTTAGTACATAATCGATGAGCAAAGCTGATGCCGACACCAAGCCGATGGTTTTGCCGAGGTTTTGGCTGCTCACGTTATAGGAACCGCCTCCGTTTGGGTAAGCGTGTACCGTCTGGCGGTAGGAAAAAGCGACCATCGAAAGAAGCAACGCGATGGCTAAAGCAGTATAAAGAGAAACCCCCAGTGCGGCACCCCCCGCCACCACCAGTATTGCCAGGGAAGCCTCGGTGGCATAGGCACTGGATGAAATGGCATCCGAGCCGAAAACGGCCAGCGCCCTCACCTTGTTCAGACGCTGGTGACCTTCTTCTGCAGTGTAAAGGGGCCGTCCGATAAAGAATCTTTTAAGTTTGCGGAAACCACGTTCCAGGTAGCCATGCGGTACTTCTTGTTCTGGTTTGGCCACGAAGTATCCCGGGCCGGCTTTAGTGAAACGCCTGACACGTTTTACCCGGGCATAAGCCTGGCCGGGTTTTGTACCATGATGCATTTCAATGTTTATCAGGTCCGTGTTAAATTTACCGGCTTCATTTTCCCCGGACGGCGTTGTATTAGAAGTGTTATTGTTTGTTCCAGAACTCATATTTTGTCATCCATTTAATCTGACGGCAACTGCTGTGGAATTTCAGATAAGTCTTCCGCTGGCTGGCAATGCCTTTTTGAAAATGGCATCATTGCTCGACATAGGCATAAGGATTGACCCCAGTCTGATTCAGCGGACGTTGAAAGAGGATGAAGCGAGGTGTTGCGGGCACCAGAAGCACAAATTCAGCCTGCGCCTATATCGGATTATCATTCGAATAATTATAACGGGGTTGACGTCAAGAAAGGCTCAAAAAAGGGCATGGATATGTCAAGAAAGTCTCAAGATTGGGGTTATTTCCTGCCACAGCTATTAACTGGAATAGGTGACTGGACCAGGCTGTCCGGGATAACGCCTTTCATTATGTCATTCAAAAATGGGGGAGGCCAGTCAGCTTAACTTCAGACGGTACCCTACTCCCGGTTCGGTAATGATAAATCGAGGACGCGCGGGGTCGGGTTCAATTTTACGGCGAAGGTTGCTTACATTGACATGAAGTATATGGTATTCCATTTCATAACCATTCCCCCAGACCTCCCTGAGGAGTTGACGCTGGGTGATGACCCTGTCTGCATGTGTGACTAGAAGACGAAGTAAGTCATATTCCGTGGGAGTAAGTTGAACCTCTTCACCGGAAAGTGTGACCTGCCTTTTCGGCAAATCAACAGAAAGCTCTCCTACCGTGAAGACCGGCTGGCTGTCTGCCTGCAACGTGCGACGTAGAGCTGCCCGCAATCTGGCCAGGAGTTCTCCTGCCCCAAAAGGTTTAGTGAGATAGTCATCGGCCCCTGCATCCAATGCCGCAATTTTATCCGTTTCGGCACCTCTGACCGAGAGCACGATAATCGGAAGCTTGGTCCATTCCCGTAACAGGCGGATAACCTCTATCCCGTCAATATCGGGTAGGCCTAGGTCAAGAAAAATTACATCTGGTTTATGGGTGACGGCCGCAGCGAGGGCTCCCTGACCGGTGGCTGCCTCGAAGACAGTATATGCTTGGCCTGTCAATGTGAGGTGCAAGAAGCGTCGGATTGGTGCCTCGTCGTCAACTACCAGAATACGAGAACTGTTATCGCTCATTGTTTGCCTCCGTAACCGGTAATGTAAACTGAATAAGAGTGCCGTTCTTGGGGCGGTTTATGGCCACAATATGCTCGCCATGAGCCTCGATTATGCCGCGCGAAATAGCCAGACCGAGACCACTGCCGGCCACATTATCCGGGCGTTTTACCCGGTAGAATTTATCAAAAACCGCCTCAAGGTCTTTTTGCGGGATGCCTATACCACGATCGGCCACTTCAACCTGGACATCTCCCGAATCAAGAACACAGGCGCTGATTTCAATTGGCGATCCTTTGGAGGAATACTTCATGGCATTTTCGATGACATTCACAAATACCTGGGCGATGAGGCTGCTGTCCACCCAAACAAACGGCAAGTCCGCGGGAATATGGATTTCTACGGGATGGCTGTCGGCCCGCTTTCCCAGTCTGCCTAGTGCCACACCGATAATATCCTGCACTTCGGAGGATTGGCGTGCGAGCCTAACAGCGTCAGCCTCGATGCGGGAGACATCGAGAAGATTGGTGATAAGCCGGTTAAGTCGTTCAGTTTCCTCTCTGGCTACCTGCACCAGACTGGCTTTATTATTCTCGTCAAGCACCAGGCTTTTTTCCTCGAGGCTGCTCAAAGCTCCGAGGATGGAAACCATTGGAGTGCGCAAATCGTGAGAAATTGAATTAAGCAAGGCTGTCTGGAGTTTCTGGGAGTCGCGCAGGATTTCGACACGCTGTGCTTCTGCGGCAAACTGCGCGCGTTCAAGAGCCACCGCAGCTAAATCCGCGAAAGCCTCAAAGAGTTGCAACTGATCCATGCTGAGCGGCGAGGACTCCTCATTCCCGACCAGTGCCAGAACACCTACGGTTGCACGTGCGGTAATTAGGGGCAAAAACCTAGCGGTGGTATTCGGGAGTATTGACGTCCCGCGGTCAGCTGTTTTCCGGTGTTCAAAACACCATGTTGCGGCGGCAAGTTCATTATCGCTCATAACAAGCTTCGGATTACCTGTAAAT
>CAZUXO010000155.1:0-5550 GCA_964624325.1 uncultured Dehalococcoidales bacterium | reverse complement strand
TGTATAATTCCCCCATGAATCCCCATGCCGAGAACCAACCCCCTCAAATCGACCTGAACGATCAATTCCAGCGTGCTCTTGAGATGATGGAGCACAGCAGCAGGAATATCTTCATCACCGGCCGCGCCGGAACCGGCAAGTCCACCCTGCTTGAGTATTTCCGCAACATCACGGCAAAGAAAGTCGCGGTGTTGGCCCCAACCGGCGTGGCTGCCCTGAACGTCCATGGCCAGACGATTCATTCATTTTTTGGATTCAAGCCCGATATCACCCTGGAAAAGGTCAAAAAGCGCAGGTCCAACCCCACGGTTCTCAACGTCTATCAGAAGGTGGACATGATCATCATCGACGAAATATCCATGGTGAGAGCCGACCTGCTGGATTGCGTCGACAAGTTCCTCAGGCTTAATGGACGCGACATAGACGCTCCATTCGGCGGGCTACAAATGGTTTTCATCGGAGACCTGTACCAGTTGCCTCCGGTGATCAACAGCACCGAAAGGGAATCTTACGAGGCCATTTACCCCACGCCATATTTTTATGGAGCTCGCGTCTTTCATGATTTCAGGATGGGATTCATCGAACTGGAGAAGGTTTATCGCCAGCAGGACAGCAATTTCATCCATATCCTCAACGCAATACGCAACAACTCGGTGGAAGAAGAGGAACTGGAGTCTCTCAACCGCAGGTACCTGCCGGACTTCGAGCCTGTGCCGGGGGATTTCTATATTTATCTGACGCCCACCAACGCCATGGCGCGGCAGGTCAACGACAGTGAGCTGGTAAAACTAGAGACTGATGCCGATACCTTCACCGCCGAAATCCAGGGCAAGTTCGGCAATGAGTACATGCCCACTGCTATTGACCTGCAGGTCAAGGTCGGGGCGCAGATCATGATGCTCAACAATGATGCCGCCGGACGCTGGGTAAACGGCAGCATCGGCAGGGTTACCGCCATAATACCGCGTGTTAAGGAGACGGTCATCGAGGCGGAGCTTGGCGAAGGGGAAATTGTTGAGATAAAACCCTTCACCTGGAAAATCTACCGCTTCTTCGTTGACGGAGGCGGTCTGCAATCAGAAACCATGGGCAGTTTCACACAATATCCGCTGATGCTGGCCTGGGCTGTTACCATACACAAAAGCCAGGGTAAGACCTTCGAAAAAGTCGTCGTAGATATGGGCAGGGGAGCCTTTGCCTGCGGACAGACTTACGTTGCTTTAAGCAGATGCGCTTCTTTGGAGGGAATCGTGCTGAAAAAGCCTATCATGAAGAGGCACATCATAACGGACGATGGCATCGAAGATTTCCTGTCTGGCTTATCTGGAAGATGCACCACAAATTATTAGGCCAAATTGTAAGGAGGCTCCGCCAACCACTCTGAAATGCTCGCTACAAGGCATGTAGCATTTCGGTTGTCACCAGTATGTTGTTAGACATTTTACAGGTATACCTTGTAACATTGTGTCGGGAATCAATCGCAATTACTAATCAGGATATGTCCAAAAGCGTTGTCATTGCAAAAACTCCGGAAGGAGAAGACCTCCTCAAAAAACGGGATGAACTTACCGCTTTAGAGGAGGAACTGGCGTATGGAGAATTGGAATTTCACTCTCTGAAACTGGAAATGGACTCATTCCAACTCACCTACATGCAAGCTGTGGGGACATTGTTAGTTGAACTTGATAACATTAATGACCAGATGGCCCAAATAGAAGCTGAGTTGGATCCACGAGATGAAAAACTAAAACAGGCGGCGCAAGAAGCCCATACCAGGGCAGGAGAGTCTTACCGTAACCAGAACAGTATCTTGAAGGAACAGCACAGGATCCAGCCAACCGAAGACTTAAAGAAACTATATTGGGAAGTGGCGCGTAAAATTCATCCCGACCTATGTACCGATGAAAATGATAAAGCAAGGCGTCAGATATTGATGGTCGAGGCAAATGTGGCTTTTGAAGGCGGTGATGAGGAAAAACTGCGAGCGATATTACAGGAATGGACTCCATTACACGCTGCCGAGACTGCCAGCGGAGTAGCTGCAGAACTCAGTCGTATCTCGCTGCTGATTGCCCGTGTGCAGGCAAAATTGGAGCAAATACGCCTGAACATAGAAAATATATCAAATTCAGAGTTATTTGAATTGAGAAAAAGAGTGAAGGAAGCCGAAGCTAAGGGCCGTGATTTATTGCAGGAGATGGCGCAAGAATTCAGTACCAACATCATTTTGAACAGGTACAGATTAAAAGTATTGACGGCTAAGTTGGCCCATGACAAGTAAGGGATCATCGAAACAAACCGGATTAGTCCCGGCAGGAAATACCCAAATAACCAATTACTCCTCTGCCCTGATAAAACGCGGGCTTGAGACACTGGCAAGAACCAGGGCTAGAACCGTGTCATTCCCTCCTGATCGATCCATAGGCGAATTGTTTTTAATTGATTCCTCAAAAGAATGGTGGAAAATACTCCAGTCGGTTTCTACCAGAGGTAACAAATATTTTACTCAAGCTCAGGGGACAATACACATACCTCAAGACAAATGGTTAATATTGAATATGCGGCCCTTCGCCAGCAATGTTTCGGCATTGGGGATCATGAATCCAAAGGATTTACACGGGATTGTCATCGGTTCTCGCGAAAACCTTATAGATTTGTCGACCTTGGGGCTGCTCACCGGTCTCAAAATACTGGATCTGGACTTTTGCGCGAAAAGTACGAATTATGATTTTCTGAAAAAACTAACCGATTTGGAAGCCCTCAGGATTAACCTCGAAAAAGAATATGCCTGTGATCAGATTATGGCAACGATATCGGGCATGACCTTGTTAAAAAAATTGGATCTAAATCTTGGACATCTAAATCGATATCATGTAAGCAAACTCGCCAAGGGGCTTTTACTTAATCTAAATTTATTATCCGTATCAGGGGAGTTTGACAATGATGAATTCCGTGAACTTGCAAACCTGACTTCGATAAATACGTTGTCTTTAAAAAACTCCTTGCTAACGGACGCTGCCTTACCAAATTTATCCCGCCTGACAGCTTTGGTAAGGTTAGTATTGGATTCATCACGAATAACTGATAACGGCCTTAAATACTTATCTCGGATAAACAATCTGAGGTCGTTGACCGTGTTCAGTCCGGTTATATCTGATGATGGATTAAAACAGCTGTCCAAAATAACCGGGTTAATAAAGTTGCGTTTGCGCTGTCCATCCATGACAGATGAAGGGCTGAAATTTTTTTCCGCGCTGCCGGAATTAACAACTTTAGTTCTAAAAAGCAGATCAATCAGTAACGTCGGATTATTCTACCTGCGAAATCTTCCAGCTTTAAAGGTTATAGAATTGCATAATACATCCGTAACCGATGCCGCAGCAAAACTCTTTGCCGAGGCCACGGGAACAAAAGTGACGATTGCAGCCTAGCCACTTTACCCGAAAAGAATATCCACCCAAATAGTTACACTTATATCTTGCTTGTCAGCCTAAGCTGCATCCTTAACCCACACAACACCACCCCTGCAACTCACAGGGCATTTGACTCTTCCTGTGCCCATACATGGCTTGCATTTCTCGGTGGTCATTTCTTTCAATATTTTCTTTTTGCCCTGGCACACATCGCATACAATTGTGCCCTGGCCATGACAGCAGGAACATTCTTCTTCGTGCATTTCAATCTCCTAAACTTTCGGTGGCAGCCGAATAATAAGATACAAAAACATACTGAATAGGCCACTCCTGTCTATTCAGTATGTTTTATAAGCTTTGTTTGTGGCAGCCTCCCCTATCGCTGTGCTTTCACAGTGATATGTTCTCGCGGTATGTTAAGTCGCTTGCTTAGTTGATTGGCAAACAAGTGGGCATGATCCTGCTCTTCGAACAGCATTGTCGGAATCGGATGGTTTTCTTCAAGCTTCCCTTTATACTCCTTAATATGTTCGCTAACGAAAGCAACGAGGTCTTGAGTCCTTTCTTTTGACCTTAAATCCTTGGTAATCTTAACCTCGTGATAAGCCTGGCGTCTAACACTTTCGGTCATGATCCCTCCCAATTAAACTTTCACAAGTTAGTATACTCTTTTCCATGACCGCTCAGATGGTTTGATCAAACATCGATCCCATGACTCCGATCCCCATCATCTGAATCATTATCTGAAAAACCTCATGGTAACAAATCCTCATTTGGCTGCGTACATCGCATAAAAGCTCTGGCATGGCTCGACACAGTTCAACTTGTCCTGAAAATCAAGATCCTAACTTTACAACCAAACGTGCTGGGTATAATATTTGACGTCTGGCCGAAAGAAAAACAATCCTGGCTCATTATCAGTCTAAATCGGGAAGGCCATGTCGTATTGCCCGATTACTTTTATTTGGATTAAATGATATTATTACCGGAAAGGTGGTCCATTGAAGACGATTCTCGAAAAAAGCAAATACCTGATACTGGTTGCGGTCATTTCCTCCTTGCTGGCGTCAGTGGCCTCATTCGCCTGGGGCGCGATTAAATCGTTCAAAGTCATCGTGAACCTGTTTGCCAGCCTTGAATCAGAGACAGCCTACACCGTCTCGCTTATCGAACTGATGGACGTGTTTCTGATCGCCACAGTCCTTTTTATCTTCTCGCTGGGCATGTACGAGCTGTTCATCGGCAAGCTGAATATCCCCGAATGGCTGGTCATCAAGAACCTGCACGACCTCAAGGTCAAACTCAGCAGCGTCGTCATCATGGTTATGGGTATCATCTTCCTCAAGCACCTGGTCGAATGGCAGGACCCCCAGGGGACGCTATTCTTCGGGCTGGGGGTGGCCGTAGTGACCGCAGCGCTCATCGCCTTCGGGTACATCGGCAGCAAGACCGATTAGCCTTCAATGTCATTTTGATATTTGCATTTACGCAGCAGGCATGCCCGGTGCGCCTATTTATTTTAAATATACGCCCTTGATGTATAAGAAAGTTACCAGAGGGAATAACAGAACCCATGAACGACAGCAACAATACAAATTTTCCCAATCCATTAGGACTACAAATGCGTTATCCTTCTGCGAAAAGTGCCGGGTTTGGCTTGCTTGTATGGGGAGTCGTCGTCATTCTCTTTGTTTCGATTGTCATCATACCACCCGAATACAGACCCATGGCTATTGCAATCGGCCTGTTTGTTACCGGATTCATTCTATGGGTATGGTTTGGCACTTATTACGAATTCAAGGAAACATATTTGCTGGCCAGGATGGGACCCTTTTTTGAGCGGATACCCTACTTGAAAATTTTTTCTGCCAAAAAGTTTAAGAGCATGGCATCTTCCATGGCCTTGTCTAACCAGATGATCGAACTTCGACATGGAAACAACTACATCACAGGCACTACATACATTTCACCGACGGACAGAGACGAATTCATGGCCCAGTTGAAGCGAAGGTGCCCGGGACTCAATACTACCTTGAAAAGTTAAGCCCTGTATGGCCACTGGGGTTTGTTTTGCCGATTGTCAGCCGGAGTTGGAGGGAAATAAATATCTTTATACCTAGCCGTTGATATCCCTTAT
>CAZUXO010000154.1:0-2921 GCA_964624325.1 uncultured Dehalococcoidales bacterium | reverse complement strand
CCCGGTCTGCGACTGTGTATCCATTCTTCTGGTCCGCCACGATCAATGTAGCACCCATGCCTTGTCCGGTAGATAAATACCATTCTTGTCCTTTCGGGACAATTCCCAGTTTGGCCCATACTGACAATTCGAAGGAATTGGTGCCGGAGTTGTCACCGCGGGTGATGAACGTGGACTTGGAGTCGGCTATCTTTTTCATGGCGTCAGCGGCTGATGTCATGCCCTTTATCCCGGCAGGGTCAGAGGCGGGACCAACGATGATGAAATCATTGTGCATAACCAGGCGACGGTTTATGCCTATGCCGGTTGCAACCAATGCTAGTTCGGAAGCAGGAGCATGGGCCAGCAGCACGTCTGCATTGCCTGTCTGCCCCATAGTTATGGCCGCACCTGAACCGACGGCTACCGTTTGAACGATGTAACCGGTTTGCGACTGGAACATGGGAATCAACACGTCAAGTAGCCCCGTATCACGGGTGCTGGTAGTGGTAGCCAGAATCAGTTTTGTGATGGCCGGTTTCGGAGCAGTGGTCGGGGTAGGCGTTGCGGTTATTGTAGAAGTCACGGTGGAGACCGCAGTTGTGGTTGCCGTAGAAGTAATGTTGGTAGTAGCGGTGACAGTTGATAAAGCAGTGGTTGTAGCCGTGGTAGTGGCAGTAGTCGTTATCTTCGAGGTAGTGGTGGCGGTAGTGGTCACCGTGGTGCCGCAGGCCGCCATTCCGAATACTAGGGTGGACAGTAAAAGAACAGCTAATGCGGATTTAAATTTATTCTTCATTTCATCTCCCAATCCTCTTTTTGGTGCTTTTAGCCTCAGGGGTAAAAACTGTGGTCAAGGTTCGGTTAAACCTTTTTTCAACTCGAACGCTATGCCATACAAACTACACTTCGCTATTTTTCATGGAGGCGCGCGGCACATCAAGGTGCGCATGTTTCACTCTCCTTTTCAAAGTTGGGAGGCAGTGCCGTTTTCAGCACTACCCTACCGGCCTTGTCCCATGTGGTTTCTCCATTTAGGGTTTCAAGGCTCGGAGAGATTCGTCAAATCAGCTTATTCGGGATGAAAACGAGATAGATCCAGTTTCAGAAGTGTCGTACCCTCCAATATTAGCTATCACTTCTTCGAAATCCTTGCTTGTGATAATTTTCATAAGCTCCCCAATTGAATTGGTCTTGTATTTTTCTATCGGTATCACTAGGTCGTATCGTTCCTTAAGCAGAGGAACGAAATCAAGGCTATCCGAATTTGCGGCAGCCTGAATGCCGAGACCAACATCGGCTTCCCCACGTGACACAGCCATAGCCACTGCAAGATGCGTGTCAACCTCCTGCTGGTAGCCCATTACTTCCAAAGACTCAATCCCAAGTTTACGTAACTCCAAATCAAGCAGAACCCTGGTCCCAGAACCTTTTTGCCTGTTGATAAAGGTGACATCGTGGCGCCTTAAATCATCAAAACTTTTTATCTGTTTCGGGTTGTTCTTGGCAATAATCAAACCTTGAATTCGGCATGCCAGGTGAATCACAGCCAATTCTCGACCAGGGAGGAGATGTTTTAGATAAGGGTAGTTGTACTCACCCGTCTCTGCATCGAGAAGGTGGATCCCTGCGATGTCGGCTTTGCCTTTTTGCAGGGCGATCAGTCCTCCAAGACTACCCGTATGATTGAGCTCTATTTTGATTTCCGGGGCTGTAATCCTGAGCTTATTGACCAGCAGGTCAAGCGCCAGGTCGTTGCTGGCTTCGATGACTATGGATTTCATACGTTTGCGGGCGACATGCCGACCTGTTTCCACGGTTGTTTTTTCTTCTCGGCGCTCTTCTCGCCAGCGGGAAAGGTTAATCGAAAATATTGCCTCGAGTTCTTGGGGTGAGTATCCGAGGCTCAAAACTTCTAATATTTGGGTGTTAACCAGATTAGAAAGGTAATTCCACCGGCCCTTTGAAATTGCTGGATCATCGGATTGGGCAACAATCTTTGTGCCACCTCCGCGGTGTGATACCACAATCCTTTCCTGCTCAAGTTTCAAATAGGCTCTTGCTACCGTGCCCGGATTGATGACGAGTGTTTGTGCAAGGCGCCTTACAGTGGGTAATCGGTCCCCAGGTCGAAGGAGCTTTTTTGCTACTGCTTGTTTCACCTGTTCCGAAATCTGTTCAAAAATGGGATCTCGGGTGTTCAGGTCCAAAGCTATTTTAAAATCTTGTCTCATTTGTATTGGTACAAGTATATACAGTGTTTACAGAAAGTCAATACCCTGTAAAGTGTTTTACTTGACTAAGCTTTATGGAGATTATTTGAGTAAACCCGTGAGAAACTGCCTGCCTTTTTAGCTCGGGGGCCATTGTAGAAGTCTTTTTAGCTTGCACCATACATGGGAAAAAAAGTGGGTGCTATCTTGTTTGAATGGTTGTTTGTCAACGGGGGATTAGCCTGGTTACTGGCTGTGGTTCATGAAACAAAATCAGCCTCACTTGGGAAAGAGGCTGATAGTGAACAGGTCGAGACTGGGTTGCCGGCGGGCAGCCAGCTTTCTTCGCCATCGGCGATCTAGCTACTGTTTGGTCATGCCCCAGCCAGGGGTATAACCCTTCTCGCAGATCTGGGCATCCAGCTCCAGCGTTATCAATCGTTCAAGTGGTAATAAAACTTCCGACTTCGCGCGCCGCATATCAACTGCCTTTATGTATTTATGGCATTGATCACACACATAGATGCGGTAAGGATAGGTTTCTTCTTTATCAGTAAAATAAGATAAGGCATGTTGATCGTGGGTCCCGCAATACGGACATTCCAACCGCATGAACAACCATTCGGCGTCACAACGCGAACAGAGCAGCCATCTTGCATTGCTGTCCTTCTCCAGGTAAGATAAATCTGGCAGACCACCACAGACAGGGCAATAGCCTCGCCGCCATAA
>CAZUXO010000153.1:0-4570 GCA_964624325.1 uncultured Dehalococcoidales bacterium | reverse complement strand
GTTCTGTGTTTGGCTTGGCGAGCAGATAACTCAATATGGCATTGGCAATGGAGTGTCTATCATCATATTTGCGGGTATTATGGCGACATTGCCATCACAGATAGGCGAAGGTTACCTTGCAGGGCAACAGGGACAGGTGACAGGGTTGATTGTCTTTATCATTCTCAGTCTGCTGACCGCGTTCCTGATCGTCATCTTTACCGAGGCTCATCGTCGTATCCCTGTACAGTATGCCAAAAGCGTCTACCGCGGCGGCCGCATGTATCGCCAGTCAGGTTCTAGTTATATACCTATGCGTGTTAATACCGCAGGCATGATACCTCTTATTTTTGCTATGGCAATGGTCACTTTTCCGGGCATCATTGCCAACTGGTTTGGTGGCACCACTTCGGGCACGAATTTTGCCAGCCAGGTGGTTCGGGTATTCAGTTCGAGCACTGCACCGCCTGAGGGCTTAATTTACTGGGGACTTTACTTCTTGCTCGTGGTAGGGTTTTCGTTTTTCTATACTACTGTTATTTTCCAGCAGCAGGACTTGCCGGGGGTTTTGCAACGTCAGGGAGGTTTCGTTCCGGGAATACGTCCTGGCAAGCAGACCTCCACCTATTTAAATAATGTTATTATGCGTATCACATGGGCAGGCGCTCTATTTCTGGCATTGGTTGCGATTGTACCTTTTGTCGCACGTTCTCTAACGAGTGTGCAGGTGCTTCAGCTTTCCAGTTCTGGTATGCTTATAGTTGTTGGTGTGGTGTTGGACACCATGAAGCAGATGGAAGCTCAGCTTGCCATGCGGCGTTATGAAGGCTTTATCAACTAGAGGTTGCATTTGGTAATTAAGCAACCTTTGATTGTTATATTTCTGGGCGCACCCGGAGCCGGCAAGGGAACGCAGGCCGCAGGTGTGGCTAGAGAGATTGATATGGCTTGTATCTCTTCCGGAGACTTGTTTCGACAGGCCATGGAAAAAGGAGACGCTCTAGGGAGCAAGGTAAAATCATACATTGAAAAGGGAACGCTGGTACCTGACGCAATCACCATAGAGATGGTGCTGGGGCGACTGGCGCAGCCATCCAACCAAAAAGGCATTATTCTAGATGGGTTTCCGCGTAATTTGCTACAGGCCGAGAGTCTGCACCGGGCGCTTATTGAACAGGGAGAAGAAGTAAATACGGTGGTTTATATACGTGTAGCGCAACCGGAATTATTGCGACGGCTGTCAAATCGTTGGCTTTGCCGGAAGTGTCAAACACCTTACACTCGGAATCAAGAAAAAGGCATCGAGGTTGTTTGTTATAAATGTGGGGGTGAACTTTATCAGCGGGCAGATGACTCTTTCGAAACGGTGAAGAATCGTTTGAATGTTTACTTCAGGGACACCGCCCCACTTATTGATTATTACCAGCACCAGGGAAAGTTGGTTGAAATAGACGGAGAAGGTGACGTGAAAAAGGTCACTGGGTTGATTGTTAGTGCCGTCCGCGGACGGATATAGGATGGCTATTGGCATCAAGAACGAGCGCGAATTGGTGGCGATGCGTGAAGCTGGGCGTGTGGTCGCTTTGGTGCTGGATGTGTTAAAGAACAGCATTTGCGTTGGGATGAAGACTAGTGATCTAAATGAAATTGCAGAACGTGAACTGCAGGTTCTGGGAGGGCGGTCTTCTTTTAAAGGTTATCGCGGGTACCCGGCAAGTTTATGTGTGTCCATCAATGAAGAGATAGTGCACGGTATACCGGGCAACCGGGTAATCAAAGAAGGGGATATAGTTTCGCTGGATTTTGGGGCCGTTGTCGATGGTTATCAAGGTGATGCAGCCATAACAGTTATGATGGGTGAGGTGGGGTTGTTGGCCAAGGGCCTTGTGAGCGCTACTCAGGAGGCACTGGTCGCCGGGATAGCAGCAGCCAGGGAAGGGGGAAGGCTTGGGGATATTTCATCCGCTATCCAGCGGTATGCCGAGTCCCGAGGGTTTTCGGTAGTCCGGGAATATACTGGCCATGGTATCGGGCGCGAGATGCATGAGGATCCCTTGGTCCCCAATTTCGGGGAACATGGCACAGGGCCGGAATTAAAAAGAGGGATGACACTGGCACTCGAGCCGATGCTGACAACCGGGGGTTGGCGTTCGAAAGTGGGGCGGGACGGTTGGGTGGTATCGACAACCGATGGTAGTTTAGCTGCCCATTTCGAGCACACCGTGGCCATCAACGCAGACAAGGCAGAAGTTTTGACCAGAGTATAGCAAAGGAAATTATGACGAAAAAAGAAGCCATCGAGGTTGAAGGGACGGTAATTGAGGCTCTGCCTAATGCCACTTTCCAGGTTAAACTGGCAAACGGGCACAATGTGCTGGCTCATATCTCGGGCAAGATCAGGGTACATTACATAAGAGTATTACCTGGCGACAAAGTTTTGGTTGAACTTTCGCCTTACGATTTGACGCGTGGACGCATCACCTATCGTTTTAAATAATCAAAATGTATTCAGGGAAGGAATGACATGAAAGTAAGGGCATCGGTTAAGGTACAGTGTGAAAAATGCAAAATTATTAAACGCAAGGGCGTGGTTAGAAATATCTGCACTAACCCTAAACACAAGCAGCGTCAGGGTTAGTTTGGTCAAGAGGAGGAATTAGATGGCACGTATAGCTGGGGTGGATCTCCCCAAGGAAAAGCAGGCATGGGTTTCTTTGCAGTACATTTATGGTGTCGGTCAGACTCGGGCTTTCCAGATTTTGGAAGCCACAAAGGTCAAACCCGAAACTAAGATGGACGGGCTTTCAGAGGCCGAGCTCAACCGTATTCGAGAGTATATCGACCGTGAGTTTCGCGTTGAGGGAGAACTTCGCAAGGAAGT
This sequence comes from uncultured Dehalococcoidales bacterium, assembly GCA_964624325.1. Lineage (GTDB taxonomy): Bacteria > Chloroflexota > Dehalococcoidia > Dehalococcoidales > UBA1222 > SURF-27. The sequence goes on along the minus strand of CAZUXO010000153.1, from coordinate 1,710 downwards.
CAACCTCAACATTAAGCGTTTGATAGATATCGGTTCTTACCGCGGTCTGCGCCATAGGAGAGGATTGCCAGTGAGGGGGCAGCGTACGCGGACCAATGCCCGGACTCGCAAAGGCAAGCCTAAGACGGTAGCTGGACGCGGACAGAAACGCGGCGGCAAGAAGTAATCAGTTTAAACTGAGATAACAGGAGTAGTACATGGTACAGACAAAGAAGACAACTAAAAAGCGCGAAAAGAAGGTTATTCCTTCCGGGCGTGCCTATGTTCAAGCGACTTTTAACAATACTATCGTCACGCTGACTGATTTGCAGGGAAATGTGATTTCCTCTTCCAGCGCTGGCGCATCAGGGTTTAAGGGTTCGCGAAAGAGCACTCCGTATGCTGCCCAGATGGCGGCCACCACTTCGGCCCGCAAAGCTATGGAAGTCGGGTTAAAGCAGGTCGAAGTGTTCGTCAAGGGACCAGGTAGTGGCCGTGAGGCAGCTATACGTTCGTTGCAGGCATCAGGCCTGCATATCACCAGTATCCGCGATGTGACGTCTGTCCCGCACAACGGGTGCCGTCCGCCGAAAAGGAGGCGTGTGTAACTTATGGCCAGATATACTGAAGCTAAATGCCGGTTATGCCGCCGCAGTGGGGAAAAGCTGTTTCTTAAAGGCGACAAGTGCGTTACGAAGTGCGTTTATGACAAGCGTCCCAAACCTCCAGGCCCACAACTTTCAAGGCGGAGACGTCTTTCTGATCGCGGTATGCAACTGCGGGAAAAGCAGAAAGTGCGTTACAGTTATGGGGTGCTTGAACGACAATTCCGCCGCTTTTTTGCGGAGGCCGAAAGACAGAGTGGGATTACCGGTGAGAATTTGATGATTCTGCTCGAGAAGCGGCTCGACAACGTTATCTATAGGCTTGGTTTTGCCGATTCACGCTGTCAGGCACGCCAACTGGTGCAGCATGGACATTTCATGGTAAACGGACGGCGCACCGATATCCCATCCTTTTTAATTAAAGAGTGCGACATTATTGGCTGGCATGAAACGAGCAAGAAATGCGCATACTTTAAGCTGGTGGCGGAGAGCATTGGCAGCAAGGTCGTAGCTCCGTGGCTCAGCCTGGATAAATCGCCGATGGTTGGGCGCGTGATCAGCCTGCCTACACCTGGTGACGTAGTAACAAAGTTTGATATGGCTTCGGTTGTCGAGTATTACTCGCGATAGAAGTTTAAGGGAGGCCATTTTGGCAAGCCTATCTATACCCAAGATTGAAAATGTGGAGTCCGGTGAAAAATACGGACGTTTTGTGGCGGAACCTTTGGAAAAGGGCTTCGGAACGACGCTAGGCAATGCTTTACGGCGCGTACTGTTGCGCTATCTTCCCGGTGCCGCTGTTACCAGGGTGCGTGTTGAGGGCGTTTCACACGAATTTTCGCCTATTCCCAACGTAAAAGAAGATGTGCTGGACTTCGTGCTTAACGTTAAATCGTTGAAGCTGAAACCTATTACAGGTCAGGCTGGCAAAATATATCTTGATAAGGAAGGGGAGGGTGAGGTACACGCTTCAGACATTACCTCTTCTATGGACTTTGAGATAGTCAACCCGGATCTTTATCTTGCTACCCTGAGTGGTAAGACAGCACGTCTTTCAGTAGAGATGGACGTGGAACTGGGTATTGGCTACCAGACAGCTGGTGGTGCTGATAATCTACCTATTGGA
>CAZUXO010000152.1:0-3194 GCA_964624325.1 uncultured Dehalococcoidales bacterium | reverse complement strand
ATACTCTCGGTAGGCGGTTGAGAAGTACCCCAGCCAAAAGCCGAAAAAGCGGTGTCCAGAATGTTCGCTCCGGCCGACACAGCAGCATAATAACTGATAGGTGCCATGCCGCTAGAACAATGCGAATGCAGATCAACCGGTATGCTGACCCTCTGCTTGATGATGCCAAACAGGTCGGCCGCGGCATGAGGAGAAATGAGGCCTGCCATGTCTTTGACGCAAAGCGAGTCACAGCCCCTGTTTTCCAACTCTACCGCCATTTCGGCGAAACGCTCAAGGGTATGCACCGGACTGGTGGTATAACAAATTACGCCCTGGACGTGCCCGCCGAACTCTTTGACATATTTGATGGAGGATTCCATATTGCGGATGTCATTCAATGCATCGAAAATGCGGAAGATATCGATGCCATTTTTTACCGAGAGGCGCACAAACTCACGAACAACATCATCGGCATAATGGCGGTATCCAACTAGATTCTGACCACGAAGCAGCATTTGCAATCTGGTGTTCTTTACTTTCTGCTTGATGGTCTTAAGGCGATCCCATGGATCCTCGTTAAGGAAACGTATACAGCTGTCGAAAGTAGCCCCGCCCCAAACTTCAAGAGAATAGAAACCCACCAGATCCAGTTCGCCCAGAATATCCAGCATATCGCGGGTTCGCATGCGCGTAGCTATTAGAGATTGGTGGGCATCCCTGAGGGTAGTATCCGTAATAAGTGTTGCCATTTGTAGTGCTCCCGCCGTTATTGGAATCCGACAGATACAATAATGCATATTTTAGCCTAACGGGGCACACATCGGCAAATGCTGACCTGATGCAATGCGAATAACATATTTTCCAGGCTTTTCTGTATGTAATAAGAGAAATATTTATCAGAATTACCAAATATCCACCCGAACCTATTGACAACAGCCCAGAACCCGTAGCATAATTTTATCCACAATGGAGGGTAAATATTACTGCTCCTGAAGCATGAGTTTGCCCCCGAAAATATCATAGAAGGAGGCGTGAAGGCCAAAAAACCTGTAAATGAGGACATCGTCCGCAATTAGGCAATGGCTAAATTAAGAAGGAGGATAAGCATGGGTAAAAAAAATGAAAAGTTAAGTGTTTCGAGAAGAGATTTCCTCAAGACCGCCGGCGCCCTGGGCCTTCTGGCAGCCGCAGGTGGTTCTATACCCCTGAGTATTTTTTCCACCGGTTGCACAAAGAGCGCAGAACCTGCCGGCGATCAGATCCTGAGGGTCAACCTGGCGGGTGAACCTGCCCAGATTGACCCCAACAGAGCTTCATGGGCGGCAGAACGTTCCGTTATCGGTCAATGCTTCGAAGGATTGCTGGGTTTTGATAAAAATCTGGCGGTAATCCCCGTAGTAGCCAAAGAAATGCCAACGGTGGCTAACAAGGGTATTTCAGCCGATGGCAAAACCTATACATTCAATCTGAAGAACAACGTTACATGGAGCGACGGCAAAAAGGTAATGGCGAAGGATTTCGCATACAGCATCGTACGTATGCTGGATCCTGACCTGGCAACCGAGTATGCTTCGTTCTACTATCCAATCGCAGGTGCTGAAGCCTACAATGGCGCCGGAGCAAAAACAGCCGCCGAAAAAGCTGCCTTAAAAGCGGCGGTGGGTGTAAAAGCCACCGGAGATTACACGCTTGAAATCAAACTGCCCGATGCCTACCACGTGTTCCTGCAACTGATGTCTCTGTGGCCGGTTTACCCGGTACGCGAAGATATCATCACCACCAACGGTGACAAATGGACCGAGGCCGCCACATACATCGGTAATGGTCCTTTCATAATGACGGAGTGGGTACATCAGGATCACATCACCTTCGAACCGAACCCCAAGTATTGGGGAACCAAGCCCAAGCTCACCAAGATCACCTACAAGATGATCACAGACGCCAATGCTGCATTGGCTGCCTACAAGAACGGCGAGCTTGACATGAGCGGCGTTCCCGTCGGCACTGAGAAAGCCACCATGGACGATGCTTCACTTCACACGCAGATCGTGCGAAACGCCGACCTGACCACCTTCGCTTTCCAATTCAATGTACACACGGCCCCTTACAGCAATCTAACTCTGCGCAAGGCCATTTCTACTGCCGTTGACCGCGCCTCATTCGTTGACAAGGTTCGCGGTGGGGTAGGCAAAGTTGCGCTTTCATGGATTCCCCCGGGCATGCCTGGTTATGATGCTACCATCGGCTCAGAATATTCTTTCGATGCCGCCAAAGCCAAGACTTTACTGGCAACAGCCCTCACCGAACTCAAATTGGATGTTAGCAAACTAGGCCTCAAATTCCAGTTCTCTGATACGGCCAGCAACAAAACCATTGCCCAGTTCCTGCAGGGCCAAATGAAAGATAATCTGGGGATCGATCTGACCCTGGAACCAATGGAATCAAAGGCCTTCACGACACTTGTGAACGGCAACAAGCATACCTGGGCGTGGTTTGGCTGGGGTGCGGACTATCCGGATCCCGACAACTGGCTGCCGCAACTCTTCGGAACCGGCGCCGGAAACAACCACACCACCTACTCCAACGCTGCATTTGATGCACTGTGCAAGACAGCAGGCAAAGAACTTGACAACACCAAGCGCCTGGCGCAGTGGAACGATGCGCATAAGATGGTCATGGCGGACGCTCCTATCTGCACCATGTTCTACCGCGAGCGCTTCAACCTGGTCAAACCATACTTCAAAGGACTCACACCCACCGGTATGGACGGCCAGATCATGGGTGACCAGTTCTGGACCAGCGTAACCATAGAAAAATAGTAGAAAATCTTAGATAGTTGTGCTAGAATCTGCTGCAAGGGGTTGGTTTCCCAACCCCTTGCAGCATAGATAGGCAGGTTCATGGGCAAATATGTAATCCGGCGACTCCTGTGGATGGTACTGGTTCTTTTTGTGGTGGCGTTTATCACCTTCTGTCTGATGCATCTTGTTCCGGGTGGGCCGTGGGATCGCGATAAGCAACTACCCGCCCAAGTGATCGAGAACCTCAACAGGAAATACGGACTGGATCAGCCATTTATTGTCCAGTTCAAGAATTACATTTTCAACGCCGTGAGGGGAGACCTCGGGGTCTCCTATATATATCAGGACCGATCAGTCACTTCCATCATCATGGGGGGATTGCCTATAGATCGGAAGAGCACACGTCTGAAC
>CAZUXO010000151.1:0-7068 GCA_964624325.1 uncultured Dehalococcoidales bacterium | reverse complement strand
TTAACCTCTTGATAAACTCGGCCACCGTCATCTTGGGGTTCGCGACGGCCAGCCGGTAGAACTCCAGGTACGCCGCGGTGAGCCGCCCTTTAAATTGCATGTTCATTCTGTATAACTCCTTGTGATGGCGACAGGCTGAATCGCCGTCTTCCATCATCTCGCGCAGCAGTGTCCGGTTAGCTCCGCACACCGGGCAGATATCATGTTTGCAAAAGAAGGGTCCAGCCAGAGTTGTGCGGACTACGTTGCGTTGATGCCAGCAGGTGTTGCATCTGTCTTTTTTTATTTGACTAGATTTATAGACACATATGCTTTGGATTTTCGCACCTCCTGTATAATCTTTCGGTAGAACTCATCACCTGCCGATCTCTGTACCAGTGTTGGGGTATTGGTAAAAGTGAATCTGACTGTCATGGGCGGTAGTCCAGGAATCGTTTCTTTAGTAACGAGAGTTTTTATTTCATCCTCCCGTGTTGTAGGCGTTTTACTATTCGGTTAATTACGGTGGGAGGAGTGGTAGCACCAACTTTACAGCTTACCAAAGTAGGCAACAGAGGCAAAAATATATCTGGGAAGGCTCGGCGCATCTTATTTAGAAACTTATCGTTGAGTGGCGCACGCCCCATTTTAATCCTGATATAACTGATTTTATGCATACCAATGTGTTTGGACATTTGCTCGTTGGTGAAACCATGCGCGGCCTGGTAGGCAATTATTGTTTCTATCTCGCTCATGCTAACTATAGTAACATAATAGCTAACCCAAAGCAACATTGAATAACTTGGCTATAAAATAAATATAGTCATAAACCGTTAAAGACCTTGACAGTAGCATTAATGTTATCTATTATATAAGCATGGTTACAGAAGTAAGCTGGGGTAGTAATATCAAACGGCTTCGAGGACAACGAGGCATGACTCAGAGCGAACTGGCAGAAAAATCTGGACTCGATCGGGGGCATATAGCTAGAATAGAAACGGGAGATTACAAGACAGTACAACAGGATACTTTCCAAAAACTCGCCAAGGGTCTCTCAATGACTGTGGGGCAACTTACCGCAGAGATAGAAGGCAAGACCACCCATCACCCCCCAGTGGACGCACTTGAGCCCTTGAGACGTCTTCAGATGGATTTGCAGTCAGTACCGATTTATTCCGACTTCCCGTTCCATGCCGGAGATTCCGTTGAAGTTTTCGAATACTACTATCTTTCTCGTGCCAAGGGTGCGCCGAAAAATCTTGAAGGTTATATGGTGCATGGGACATGCCTTGATCCGGACATCAAGGATGGTGATATGATAATCGTTGATCGGGAAGGAGCGATAGGAAACGGCGATATTATCGCTTGTCTTGTTAATGAAGAACTACATCTGGCACGATTGCGGAAAGTGGCTGATGAACTGTGGTTGGAAAATCGACACGGTAAGATAAAATTCACAGACTGCATTATGGCGGCGCCGGTGGTGAGGATAGAGAGGAAGTTAAGGTAGGGGGATGACCACAGCAATCTATGTGCGTGTTAGTACGGATTCGCAGGAGCGGCAAGGCACAAGCCTAAGCACACAACTAGCCGCCTGCCTCAAATACTGTATAAATAAGGGCTACAGCGTCACCCATAAGTTTTCTGAGACCTATTCCGGCCTGTCACTTGATCGCCCGAAACTCAACGAACTGCGCGAGATGGTGCGTACCAAACGGATAGACACCATCGTTATCTATTGTCTTGACCGGTTTACCCGAGATCCGACTCATGGTGTCATACTCACCCAAGAACTTGAAAAGAACGGCGTCAATCTTGAGTCCTGCACGGAGAACATCGAAACATCGGAAATTGGGAAACTCATTTCATACATCAGGGGTGTCGCCTCGAAGTTAGAAGCTGAGAAAATAAAAGAGAGAACCCACCGCGCCCGCCAGTCCATGCTCGACGCCGGCAAACTGCCTCTCGCCTGCTATATTTACGGCTACAAATGGGATAAAGCGGCCAAGAAACGCATCATTCAGCCCTACGAGGCCGAGGTGATTCAAGATATGTTTACCCAGGCGGCCGGCGGGGTCCCCATCCGACAGATAGTTAAGCGCCTCAATGAGAAAGGCGTGCCTACCAAGTACCGGAAATCAGCATGGCAAGACAAGGTGGTTAGGGACATCCTTAAAAACCCGATCTATTACGGGGAGACAACTTTTGGCAAGACTTCAGGAAGTTATAAGACCAAGATTGTCACCGTAGATCCCACAAAGTGGCATAACCTTGTGGGAGTTACCCCGCCGATTATAACAAAGATGTTGTTTGATCAGGCACAAATATACCGCAAGACTTATGCCGAGCGTTTCCATCCACCCAATCAAAGACGTTACCTGTTGACAGGGCATATATTCTGCGCTGAATGTGGCACAAGAGCTAATGGTTTGGGCAAGAACATCACAGGGCACACCTATTATAGATGCCGGGCCATATCAAGAGGAAAAGATTGCGCCAACTATGCCTGTGTGCGGACTGATAAGCTGGATGATTACGTTTGGACTAAGGTTGCTGAGGTATTGAAACATCCCGAAAAACTGCTGGCCGAAATCCAGAGACAGCAAAACGAGCAACCTGTTCAGGTGATAGACCGCACAGTTATCTTGAAAAAGAGATTAAAAGCCTTGCCTGCACAGGAAGAGAATATAAAATCATCGCTTAGAAAAGCCTCCGAGTTAGGGGTTCAGGATGCAGTCTTGGGGGAACTGGCTAAAATCATAGCGGAAAAACAGGCGATAGAAAAAGAATTGAATGATCTTGCCGAGGAAAAGAAGAAAGTCGCTAAACTGACCGCCGCCCAGGTGGAACTACCAGAACTGATCGGCCGCCTCAGTGTTGCGGCCTGTTCTTATGAGGACAAACGGCTGGCCTTGCTACACCTTGATGCCCGAGTAGAGGTTTCAAGGGACGGCTGTAGCGTTACAGGCACTATCCCGCTAGATGTGCCAAAAGAACCTTCACGAATATTAAAGTGCTTGATCATCTGATTATCGGCGCCGGTTGTCATTTTAGCTTTGCCGCGCAGGGGTTGATCCGGAAGTATGAGACGGAAGTAGAGGGTATGAAAAGGGGAATTGGGACGTGATGAAGCAACCAGCCGTTACTTAATTTTTCTCCATGAGCGTTTAGCGTGTTTAGATTGCCTGCTGGGAACGAAAATGAAAACAATTCTGCTTTCTTTAATCTCAGGGATTCTTCTGGTAACTGGTTGTACCAGTTCGAACTCTAGCGCAGCCAATACTGACGTAGCAAAGACCATTCAAGTAAAGGTCGGACAGGAGTTCACCATCGCTCTCCATGCTAACCCCACCACAGGTTATGACTGGGAATGTGCCAGCCTGTATGAGTGGATTCAACCGCTGGATAAAACCTATCAGGCAGATAACCCCGGTCTGATTGGTTCAGGTGGAACTGACATTTTTGTCTTTAAAGCCCACGGCAAGGGCAAAGCCGTTTTGGTTTTTACCTACAAACGGTCATGGGAAACCACTATTGCAGACCAGAAGTCCTTCAGTATCGAGGTACGCTAACTTTCATCATGCGCAACCCGCTGGTTCCCGTTGTGGTGAAAGCCGTGGTAATGGGGCTGGTTTCTGGTTGTCTCGTCTCATTGACCTCCCCTAACATTACTGTGATATATACTTGACTCCTTACAAACAGAGAGCAGAACTGTGGAAGAAGGACAGGATTTCGCTGTTAACCTTGAGTCTTTCAAACAAGCAGGATATCAATAAGATATTTCGTATAATGGCGGCTTGCTGACAATATCAAGAGAGGATTTACAAGAGAGACTGGATACACTCTTCAGGTGGCACGACTGTGTCGGGTGGAGGTAGTGGGAAACTATACGGCTTTAACCTTTGGGAAAAAGGCGATTCTCATCAATTAATCTATGCATTCCCGGGAGTTAATTGTCGGGGGCAAAGGGTTTCGAGATATTAGTTAGGTAACTTTTGCACTTTCGAGCCTCAGCAGTTGCTTCTTCATATCCAACCCGCCGCTGAAACCGCCTATGTCCCCGTCCGCGGCAAGAACGCGGTGGCATGGAATAATAATCGGGAGGGGGTTTTTGCCAAGCGCATTCCCCACCGCCCTTGAAGCCCCGGGTTTGCCCATCTGTTTGGCTATCCACCCGTAGCTGCGGGTTTGACCGTACGGAATACCACGGCAAATAGACCAGACCATTCTTTGAAACGCAGTGCCTGATATTACATCTAGCATGTCGTCGAAAGCAACAGGCTTTCCCCTGTAATAATCTCTTATACGAGATACCAGTTCGTCAAAACGCTCGAAACTCACGCGTATTGCACCATCGCTTAGGCTGAGTGCGGTCAGTGCCGCTTGTTCGTTTGCCTGCGGTAGTGTCAGTTTGACAATCCCCATTTGGGAAACGAGCAGCCCCACCCATCCTAGATCGGTTTTAAAGGTGGTATAGCGATGTGTGCGATGGTTTACCATGTGTGGCATTGTATCCCCGTTCTTTTTAAGTTAGAAAGCCTCTTGTGCCTGTTCTATAGAGTTGCCAGGAGAGTTATTCAAGCTCAGTAAGGATTAGGTCGTACCTGCCATCTGCTCGCAGCTGCAGCATCGAGACGCTGTCGTCGCTATCCGTGTTAATGAAAACGAACAGGTCGTCTTTTAGAAGCTCTGTTTCTGCCAGAGCTTCGGAGAGTGACATTGGCCTGATTCCTACGGCAGTGGTCTGAGCTATGCGTTTGCGGTTGGCTACTGGTGACATCTCTGAGGATTCTACGCGGATAGACTTTCCTCCCTTATCCTTGCTGTGCCACTTGCCTTTTTGCTTATCGATCTGCTTGTTGATGGAATCGAAGGCACGGTCTACGGCCGTTAATATACTGTCTGAGCGTTCTTCAGTGTGGAGTGTAACATTGGCACCGCTGATGTTTACGCGTATTACGGTGCGGTCCAGAGATGAGCGCGTAGGTTCTTCGATAATCTCTATTCTGGTCTCCATGATGTTGTCGAGCTTGTTGTCGAATTTACCCAATTTGCGTTCAATATAGCTTCTAAGTTCCGGAGTGAGGGTGACGTTACGGGCTTTTATGGTTAGTTCCATAGCCTGTTTTCCTCCTTTTCTAGATTTCTCTTGCGACTGTCAACCCCCAGACAGACAGCACTCCTGCCTGTTTGAGAGCCAGGGCACAAGCATCCAAAGTAGCGCCCGATGTAAATACATCGTCTATCAATAATACCCTCTTGCCTTTCAATTTTCCATTCGCAAGCGCAAAAGCCCCACGCATATTAAAGTGTCTTTCGCTGGAACTGGCGGTTCTTGCCTGTGCCGGCGTGTTGATTGAGCGTTTCAGGGAAGAATGAACAACCGGCATATCGGTCATCTTGCTCAACTCTCGAGCGAGAAGAAAAGACTGGTTATACCCTCGTTCGCGCATCCTGCGCGGGTGTAATGGGACAGGAACCAGCGCGTCTGCAATTATTGGATGTTCATTTAGATAGGCATGAATCACGCTGGCTAGCGGCATAGCCAGCGTCCTTATATTCTGGTACTTGAATTGGTGCACGGCTTCACGTGTGAGTTTTTGAAATGTAAGAGGAGAGCGAATTCCGTCAATAGCCATGGCCAAGCCCGCGCAGTTGCGGCAGGGTCTGTTGTCTGTCTGAGGCAAGCTGCAGCGGATACAAAAAGGTGGAGAAAGACGGGGCAATTTTGCGAGGCAGGTAGAACAAAAAACCTTACCCCCTGTCCCGCAACCTATGCAAAACTGCGGGAAAAAGAAATCTGCTACGGCATTTCCCAGTTGGTCCAACCGATTAAACACGCGTCCTCGCGTCATGGGTGGATAATACTAGGTTGCGCTATTCTGGCGCGAGCGGCCGTTGTTTATTCCGTTCATAATGGGTTCATGAATATAAATATCACCGTTCCTGATCTTGATGTTATAGCCGCATTCAGGGTTGGTGCAAACCCAGGCTTTGTACATTATGGAAGCCCCCTGGCTGCCAAAATCTGACAGGGGCACAAGGTCGCCCACATGGCACTTGTGGCACTTTGGCATAGCATACTGTTCCACGGATCCACATCCCAGCCTTGATTTTGCGGGAAGTATACACTAACCCATCGGTAAATGGCAACAGGCATAATCCATGGGAAGGTATATCTTATCAATACAGGTTTAATGAAAGAAAAGAATCAAAGAATTATTTAATAAGGCTGATATCGGTTCAGGGGATGGTCAATAATGATTGTTACCTGAGTGTAGCTGAGGAAAGGGTTGTGTAAACCGGGCCTGCAGGTGTAAGCTGGCTTTTAATGAGGCTTACCTTACGGACTGGTATGCAGCAATTGGTCTGGTATGTGGTTGAGCCGACGGCCTCTCCCAGTCTTTTCCTGTCAACGCTCGATGCTTCGTCATTCACGCGGGCCAGCGTCAGGTGAGGGCTAAAGGGTAGGTTTTCAGCTATAAACCCCAATTTCGCAAGAGCCTGTTCGAGACATTTTTGTAACCTGGATAAGGGTTCAATGTCACCGGTTAATCCAACCCATATCACGTGGGGATGGTCCAGGCTGGGAAAAGCCCCCAAACCGGCCAGAGCCAGATCGAATTTATCGAAGTCTTCACAGACTCGGGCAACGGCGCTGTTAATATCATAAAGTTTTGTACGAGGAACGGCACCGAGGAACTTCATAGTGAGGTGGATGTTTTCGGTTGCGACCCACTTGGCAGGGCAGTATCTACAAGCCTGTTTCAATCCCTCTTGAATATAAGCCAGCTTAGTTTTGGCTTCCTGTGGCAGGTCGGCGGCAATGAACGAACGCACCTGTTCCGTGATATTTTCAGCCAATGCTCAAGCCCATTAACTTTTGCGCATTGATACCCAGAATATTGCTCCTGTCTTGCGAGGTAATGTTCAGGCCATGGATCTCTTCAAGGGCACGGTTTTGAGGCATCAGGGGATAATCACTGCCGAAAAGGATGTGCTCATTCCCGACAATGTCAATGGCTATTTTGTATATCGCTGGTTCATATAGGAATGGTGAGGCGGCTGTGTCGAACCACGTATTGGTAA
>CAZUXO010000150.1:0-2693 GCA_964624325.1 uncultured Dehalococcoidales bacterium | reverse complement strand
GTTCAGACGTGTGCTCTTCCGATCTTGTTTTTTGCGGGCATATTGCTGGCGGTTGACACGATATTGATCGTGCTATGGCTGCGTAGGCATAAGATAGTCGTCACTTACTACGAGTGGATAATCATAGCGCTCGGGATAGTGTTGTTAATGATTGCATTGCAGAATTATTTTGCCTCGTCTAATGGATATGAACCTGTAGCACCTGGTAAATTTTTGCTAATTTTTGCTTTGCCTGGGGTTCTATTGTTCGCGTTGGCTGCCGTGCTTGTATCGCGCAGACAATTACGCAGGCGTGATATAATCAAAAGGACACGAACAGGTAATGCTGCCTGAAAGGTGAATGCCGGGGTTTCTGCATACGTTATGTCATTATCCAGCCCTAATACACGAGACGAGGAGGCTTTATATGTTAGGCACGCACAATAAAACAACCATATTATTATCGAATATCCTGATAACATTAATATTATCGGTTACCGCGGGCTGCGATAACCGTGCTCTAATGATTAACCCGCAACCATTTTTACCTCCGGACTATTATACCTGCACCCAAGTTGAACCCAAAGCCCTGGTAAATATTTATTTCACAGGTTATGGATCTTTTACCACGACGGAAGCAATGTATAATGAAGTCATATATGTCTTTAAAGACACACTGGTAGATAAACGTATGTTTATCGGACTGAATGAAGGTTTTATCTGGGTTGATCAAGTCAAGTGTTTCCTGGTAGACCCCGATGTTATGAAACATTATAAACCTGGCGACAGGATTGATGTTGTGGGAGTGAATAAGGGACCTACATCCTATTATATAGCTGGGCTTACTTTTAAAAACTGCTACGTCTTGCCTGCTGGCAGGGTTGCTTTACCCGCCGATCCGGGTGCCAAAGTTTTCACGCCAGGTTACTAAACTCATATTGTAAAGCAGCACTATCATAGAAATCGGGCCTATATATGCATCCTGAAAAAAGCGCCGGAGAGCCCTTAGACTTATCACGGCGCAGGTTCTTGGCTTGTGCCGGTGTGGTTTTGGGTGGATCGGTTATGGGCCCTGGGCTGCTTTTGTCAGCATGTGCTGCGAATGACACCACAAAAACGGTGGTGGTGACCAATGAGAAACTCCGCTACATTTGCCCCTATGACGGCAAGGTTTTTGATACCTTTGAGCAGTTAACTCAATATATCTTTGATAACTACCCGGGACAGCAGCCGATCACCAGGTTCGTTAGCCCCTACGATAACAGAGAATTCTCCAGCTTGGAGGAACTCAAGGAATACCTTGATAGCAGGTTTTTTGGAACGGAGAGTATAACCCTCAGGGTTAACGATACTGTTTACACCATTCAGGCTGAAGCCAACTGGTCGTTATTATTTGTACTGCGTGAAAAACTGGGGTTAACCGGCACCAAGGTCGGTTGTTCGCGTGGTACAGGTGGTAGCTGTACCGTAATTATTGATGGCAAAGCCGTGCTGTCTTGCCTGGTATTGGCCGTAGAAGCCTCAGGTCAAAACATTACAACTATTGAAGGTATTTCAAACGGTATACAGCTTCACCCTGTGCAGCAGGCTTTTGTTAATAACAATGCCTCCCAATGCGGCTACTGCACGCCCGGGTTTATTATGGCGGTCAAGGCAATGCTTGATAATAACCCGGTTCCCACTCGGGATGAAGTGAGAGAAGCGCTTGCGGGGCACCTCTGCATCTGCGGACATACCAAGAAAATCATCGATGCCGTACTTTACCCTACACACACCGTCAAAGAAGAGAATGGACTGTCAGTACTAGGGGACCCGGCAAACCTTGACAAGCAAATAGTGGAAATCGTAACCGGCAGGCTAGACTACGCGGCTGATAATTTGCCAGGCAAGAAGCTATTCGTACGAGTTGCCGGAGCAAAATTCGCCCACGCCAGGGTTAAAAATATCGACACCTCTAAAGCCATTACTTTAAAAGGCGTAAAAGCCATATGCACTTACGAGGATTGCCCGGTATTTTCGGATACCATCCTATACTACGGCCAAGAGGTGGCAGCTGTTGCTGCTGTCGATGAAGATACTGCCTCCCGCGCGGTGGCATTGATTGAAGTTGAATACGATGTTTTAACAGCAGTTTTTGACCCGGATGAGGCTATGAAACCGGGTGCCCCGCTGGTAGGCACTTTCCCCGATAGGAACCATTATCCCAGAGAAGAAACCCGGGGAAATATTGAGAAGGGTTTTGCCGAGGCAGATGTAATTATCGATCGAACCCTGGGCTGGACCAATTATTTCCAGCATGGAACGCTGGAGACCTGCACCGCCGTAGCCAGTTGGACAGGGGACAACCTCTACATATGGACTGGTTCTCAAAATCCATTCAATCAGCGGTCGCTTATCGCCGCTGCATTGAAGATGCCCCTTGGCAAGGTTCACCTTGTTTCTCACGGTACCGGAGGCGGCCATGGCGACAAGCATGATAGGGACTGGTCTATCGTAGCTGCGGTGCTGGCAAAAAAGGCTGGTTGTCCGGTACAGTTTGCCCTCAGCCGAGCGGAAAACTTCATAAACCGCACCCATCAATTTCCGATGAAGGCTAACATTAAAATGGGCGCAAAAAGTAATGGCACTCTCACTGCCATTAGCTCAACCTTTTATGGTGATGCATGCTCAAACGGATGGCCGCTGGTTGTTGAAGCCAACGACGTCTTGAAATT
>CAZUXO010000149.1:0-3882 GCA_964624325.1 uncultured Dehalococcoidales bacterium | reverse complement strand
GCCACGATGGGAAGCGCTCCCGAATGGCAGAAATCCCGTTCTCCCTCGAGCCTGTTGACGCCGCACTTGCGCGGGCAGATGTCGCAGGAGGCCAGGCGGGCGGTCAGTCGCTCGGCGCGGAATTGGAGTTCATTAGTCTCGATTTTCATATTTCGAATTTCTCCCTTTGGAAAAGGGAGACTAAGAGGGATTCTTACCTTTCACCACTATCATTTCGGAAATCACCTCAACGACGCCTTCGATATTATTCAACACATCGTTATCGTTCACACGCAGAACTCGATATCCAAGCTGAGCCATAAAAGCATCCCTTATCCTGTCAGCCGCGGCCACCTTACCAGCCATATGCTGGCTCCCATCTACTTCTATAATGAGCTTGGCTTTCGGGCAGAAGAAGTCCACTATGTAATCGCCGATGATTTTCTGCCGATAAAAATGGTGTCCTTTGAGTTGTCTTATACTCAGGTGTTCGCAAAGATGTGTCTCGGCGTCAGTCATGTTGTCCCGAAGAGATTGGGAATATCGCAGAAGCTCTTGGTTATATGACAAAAATGACATTTTATTCTGGAAGAATCCCTCTCGTATCTCCCCTTTCCAGGGGAGAAGACTCTGGACTTTCCCTCCTTGGAAAGGAGGGATTAAGGGAGATTCTTGCTGATTTTATCCCTAAAGCCGGGACACTCAAAGAGTTTTGGCAGATGGCTATTTCCCATTCCTCAGCTTCAGCTCAACGCCCGACTTCGCCGCCACCCCGTTGAACGCCTCCCTGACGAGCTTGGTCTTGTCTTTAGGCGTCATCTCAGCCGCTACCTTTTTCTGCGCCTGCGTCAAGGCTGGTTTGAGCTTGTCCAGCGGCAGAAGCTGGACGCTCAGGCAGTAGAAGGTCTTGCTGCGGCCGTCGTTGTAGTCCGCCAGAAGAATTTTGAGGAAGGCTATCTTTTCATTTTCACGCGCAGACCACTTCTCGATGCCGTTCTTGCGCACGAATTCGAAGTTGGCGCTCACAGGAATGTAAGAAATCACAGAATCGGCGTGTTTGGCCTGCTCAAGGAGTTTCATCACGCGAGGGCAGAACTCGAACTCGTTGCACTGGCCGCAGGTTTCCAGCCCCTTTTGCTTGACGCAGCAGGTGATGAAGGGGCAGCTTGGGTGGACATTCCAGAAGCCCGGGCCGCAGCATCCTGGACAGCGAGACGGCCCGTCCCGGTGAAAGCTGGGGCACAGCCCGCAATCCAGCCCGCAGGCGCCGATTGTCGGGTATTTTTTCAAAGGATGGTTGTTGGGCTGAGCTTTCATGTGTTATCCATAGCACCAAATTCTAAGCACCAAGCACCAAATCCTAGCTGCGAAATACTAAGCATCAAATTCCAAATCCTAAATAAGCTCCAAGACCCAAATCCAAAATACAAAATGATTTTGATATTGTTATTTTGAATTTATTTAGTATTTAGATATTAGGATTTAGAATTTCCGTTTACTCCTTGAGTTTGACAATTGCCTTGTTAATGCGTTTGAGGCATGTTTCCTGCCCCAGCACCTCCATCGTCTGAAAGAGGGGCGGCGTGGCGGTGAGACCGGTAACGGCGGTGCGCAGCGCGCCGAAAAGTTGCCCGGCCTTCACGCCTATCTCGTCGGACAGGGGGCGCAATAGGCTTTCGAGCGTGTCGGCATCGAAACTAGCCAGCTCGTCGAGTTTGACCTGCGCCACTTCGAGCATCCCGAGCGTCGCTCGCTTATCCAGTTTTTTATCTATTAGCAACTCCGCCGGATAATCTATCTCATCCACGAAGAAGAACCATGTCAGCTCTTTTGTGGCCACTTCGCCCAGAGTCTTGGCGCGCTCATGGACGAGGGGCATCGCTTTTTTAACATAATCGAAGTCCAGAGGACGCTTAACCCCGGCAGGCAGTCCTTTTTCCAGGAAGGGCAGAGCGCGCCGGACGAACTCGTCCGGGCTCAATTTGCGGATATAAAGGCCGTCCATCCAGTCCAGCTTCTCCTTGTTGAAGATGGCGGAAGTCTGGCTGATGCGCTCGATGGAGAAATTCTTTATCAGGTCGTCCTTGGAGAAAAGCTCTGTCTTATCGTCCAGCGACCAGCCCAGCAGCGCCAGGAAGTTCATCATGGCCTCTGGCAGATAGCCCTGCTCCTTGTATTCGAGGATGGAGACCGCGCCGTGCCTTTTGGAGAGCTTGCTGCGGTCGCTACCCAGTATGATAGGCAGGTGGGCAAACAGCGGAGGGGTGAAGCCGAAGGCGTTGTATAGCATTAGATGCTTGGGGGTGCTGGAAAGCCACTCCTCGGCGCGCAGAACATGACTTATCTCCATCATGTGGTCATCGATAACATTGGCCAGGTGATAGGTTGGATAGCCATCGCTCTTGAGCAAAACGAAGTCATCCAGCACGGCGTTTTCAAAAGTGACGTCGCCGCGTATCAGGTCATGAAAAGTGGTCCTTTCGATGAGCGGTGTTTTAAAGCGTATTACCGCCCCGCGCGCGGCCTCCAGCCCCATGTCGCGGCAGCAGCGGTCATAGCCGGGCGGCTGTTTTTTGGCTGTCTGCTCGGCGCGCATCTTCTCCAGCCGTTCGGAAGAACAGTGGCAGTAATAGGCGTAGCCGTGCTGCACCAGTCCCTCGGCCAGTCGCTGGTAAGTCTCCAGCCGCTGCGATTGCATATAAGGTGCGAAGGGACCTCCCACCTCCGGTCCCTCATCCCAATCGATGCCCAGCCATGTCAGTCCTTCGAGGATGCCTTCCAGCGCCCCGGGCACTGTGCGAGCTGTGTCGGTATCCTCTATACGCACGATAAATTTGCCGCCGGTGTGGCGGGCGAAAAGCCAGTTGAAAAAGGCGGTGCGTATATTGCCCACGTGGGGTAAACCGGTGGGGCTGGGGGCGTAGCGGACGCGGACGGGTGCTGTCATAACGACGTTTTACTCCTAAAAATTAGTTTTACTATCCCGCGCTTGGCCTGGGGCTGGCCAGCGCCGTCTGGGTGCGGGTGGGTTCCGGCAGTTTGACCACCACTGTGTCGGCTATCTTGTCGTGGATGCCCTGCTTGCGGGAATCGAAGGCAATCCATAAAAAGCCGATCCCCAGCATCAGGAAGCAGACGATGTACCCAAGGAAGCGCAGAAGGGCGTAACCGATGGTGATATTGCTGCCGTCGCCACGCAGCACCTTGATGTTCATCACCATCTTGCCCAGGGTCTGGCCGCGCCAGGCCCAGAAAATGACGCTGTAAGCCACCGTAATCAGCATGGAAACAAGGTTCGAGATGGCGATGAGCGGCACGAAGTACCAGGCATTCTGGATATTCCAAAAATTAAGACCTTGGAACGGAAAGAGGATGCGAATGACCATGCTGAGAATGATGGCGTCTATGAAAAAAGCGGCAAAACGGCGCCAGAAACCGGCGTATTCCACGGCATATGCGCCAGTTGTCTGCTCCATCATCAATCTCCTCGAACGACCGTCATATTATACAACATACGCGGTAGGGGGGACATGGCGATTGCCGGGCGCTGCCCTGGGAATCGAGGAACGTTAGATTTGAGGTGACACGCTTTGATATGGGGGCTGCAATCTGAGTATATACTCAAAACAAAGCCATTCCTCTTAGCTTTAGAATGGTCAAAGGAGCTATGAAGCCTGATATAAAACACGAATATAACGATGTTTGTTCGATCTTAACAAATGGGGAATAATGTCCCTCTGGTTTTTTGCCAAAACCTCATGCGTGTTGATGGTCTACAATTTGGTCAGTAGTTAACTGTTCAGGGAAAATGTCAGTTATGAAAGGACTGACATTGAGCACAAGGGAGCAAACAAGACTGACCATCATGAACTTGATCCTAGCTCGAAGGTACCCCGTAAAAGA
>CAZUXO010000148.1:0-2507 GCA_964624325.1 uncultured Dehalococcoidales bacterium | reverse complement strand
CATTTGAAGAACATCGCAATGAGTTGATATTGCGGGTTAACAAGACCCTGTCGGAACGGAATTCGGAAGAAGCGACCATTGCGCTGAAGGAATACGAATCTGTTGTAGGCCCGAAGGACGCTGATTTGCCTAAATTGGCGGCATCGGTTGGCGCGCTATGCCAGGAGATCGAAAAAGAGAAAACTGAAGGCCAGCGCAATGAGTTGCTTGCGCGGATTAATAAGGCACTATCGGAAAGAAATCCGAAAGAAGCGACCAGTGCGCTCAAAAAATACGAATCTGTTGTAGGCCCGAACGATGCTGATTTGCCTAAATTAGCGGCGTCGGTTGACGCGCTATGCCAGGCAATTGAAAAAGAGAATGCGGAGCAACAACTAAAAGATCTGCGTATCGAAATTCAAACGCTGTGTAAAGAGGGTGAATTTGACGAGGCCAAACAGCGGTTAGACATGCTCGCGTCCATAAATATTGAACCAGAGCGTAAGCAGGCGGCTGTGAAAGAGTTGGGGGCATTGATTCGACAGAATGAAATTGCCAGCTTTCGAAAGCGTCTGGATGAGAGAAGTTCGAGTGATGATTGGAAAGAAGCCGTAAGGGCCGGGAAATCTCTGTTAGTCCTTGTGCCGGATGACAAAGAGGTGGCCACGTTAGTTCAACGTGCCGAAGTTAATTTGGCAACGTCGGGGCGTGTAATACAGGCACTTAACCACCTGGTTGCCGGTCGGCATGCGGATTGCAAACAGTTGTGCACTCAGATGGTTCATGAACTGGGCAATTTCAAGATTGATAGTGATGACTTCACGGGCTTGTGTTCGGAACTTGGGGATCGCGCAGTTTTGCTGGAGGCGGAAGTGGCCGCATTGCGAGGGCAGCTTTCCGGGTTCGAGCGCTCCGGCGCAGTACCCCCAGCCATCGAGTCTGCGGCTGTGCATTTGGTAAAGTTGGTGCCTGATGACAAGGTGGCAGCGTTCATCATTCGCCGTTGCAAACAAGCTCGCCAGAAACAGGTAATTATAAAGCGGATTATTATTGCCGCGGTAGTATTGGTTGTGATGGGCATGGCATGGTGGATTGGCGACAGTATGCTGTTGAATAATCGCATTAATCGCTTTAACGAGGCAGTAAAGTCAGCCTCCTGGACCACCGCCGACTCGTTGGCGACATCATTGGCGTCACGCCATGATCGCGCCGCTGAGTTTCGGGAAATAATGAAAGCAAAGGCAGATGCCGACCGTCATCGCAAGATTGCTCATGATGGTGACAAAAGCATTATGGTAAAACGGGATATGGCTGACAAGGATATGCGGGTCGCGGACGAGTATCTGCGCAAAGGTTCATTTAAGGAAGCAAGCACTTTGTTTATGGGGCTTAAAGACAAATGGGCAGAGCTTGCCAGCGAAGGAGAGCTGATAAAAGAATACAAAAACGCTAAAATGGCCTTTGAACAACAGATGGCCAAGCATAATGATTTGGCCGTTCTTAAAAAGTCAGGTGGATCAAAATGGTTGGAGGTAGAGAAACATAAGGCAGAGGCGAATAAACTTGCTGACAACCCCGCCATGGGTCGTAAGGCTTATGAGAATGCCACCGCCCTGCTCGTGGAGGTCGGCAAACTCGTGGAGACTGGCCGTTTGCAGGAACAGAAGCAGGCAGCAGCCAATAGTGTCTGCGACACTGCGTTGCCACGTGCACGGGGGTTTTTGGACGAAGCCAGGGGATTGGTCAAGGGAGCCCCTGTCGAGGCGAAGACCAGGGCTGATACAGCTATTGAAGTGCTGGCCGCATTGGATCTGACTTTGGTAGACACGGGGCGTAAGGAGAAAGCAGTGGCGTTAAAAGGGGAAATCGAGCAGTTGGCGGAATCGTTAATGCAACGTTTTAAGCAATCAGGAGCGGCAGTAGCAGCTGAAAGCGCCTGTGATACCGCATTGCCACGCGCACGGGGATTGTTGGATGAAGCTAGGGGATTGGCCAAGGATAATCCTCTATCGGCGAAGGCCAAGACCGATACGGCTTTTGGGATTCTGGCAGGATTGGAGCTGGCTTTAGTAGACACAGGTCGCAAGGAGAAAGTCGTGTCGTTAAAAGGGGAAATCAAGCAGATGGCAGAATCGTTAATGCTGCCTATAGCGAAAGCGGTGGAATGGTATCAGAAGGCGGCTAATCAAGGGGAGGCCTGGGCGCAATACAATCTTGGGTTTTGTTATTATAATGGTGAAGGCGTTGCTAAAGATTTAGCGAAAGCGATGGAATGGTATCAGAAGGCCGCGGAGCAAGGAAATGTCGATGCGCAACATATGTGTGGAGTATGTTTTTATAATGGTGAAGGCGTTGCTAAAGATTTAGCGAAAGCGGTGGCATGGTATCGGAAGGCCGCGGAGCAAGGGAATGCCAATGCGCAATATATGTATGGGGTATGTTTTTATAATGGTGAAGGCGTAGAAAAAGATTTGGCGAAAGCGGTGGAATGGTATCAGAAGGCCGCGAACCAAGGAGGCGCTGTTGCG
>CAZUXO010000147.1:0-3313 GCA_964624325.1 uncultured Dehalococcoidales bacterium | reverse complement strand
GTATACGCGAGCCACCAGGCAGTGCCTGGACAGCATCCACAATCTGTTGCACTGTCTGCATAGCAATCTCGCGTCCGCACTGCGGGCAGTGGGGATGACCTACCCTGGCGAAGAGCAGACGCAAGTAGTCATAAATTTCGGTAACTGTGCCCACCGTAGAACGCGGATTGTGACTGACCCCTTTCTGGTCTATGGATATCGCCGGACTGAGCCCTTCGATATAATCCACATCGGGTTTTTCCATACGCCCCAGGAATTGCCGGGCATAAGCCGAAAGGGATTCCATGTAACGCCGCTGTCCCTCGGCATAGATGGTGTCAAAGGCAAGCGAACTTTTGCCCGAGCCGGAAACACCTGTTATGACCACCAACTTATCGCGTGGGATGGTCACATCTATATTCTTGAGGTTATGCTCTCGCGCGCCTTTAATGAAGATGTAATTTTGAGGCATATTTGTACCCATGTATTGTAACATCGGAAATTGCAGCGAACAAGCGACCGGAGTCACAATCTGTCACCCGATATCGGCTCCGAGTCCCAGTCGTTTTTGTCTTGAATTTATCCCTATACGATGAATAACGGGATGAGTCGTGTTCCAGGTTATCACTATCATTATTATTCCAATTCAAAGGAAGGGAGAAGATACCATGCATAAACTAATTTCTTCCCAAAAAGCTGGGGAATGGCAGAACGGACCAGACACTTTTAGTTCATATCTATCTGCAGCAGTCAACAAAAACTCTTGCGCCTACCCCCTGTAATGGCATACCCATACCCTACGTTATCAGGGGCAATAGTCGCGCCATAATGCCACCAATAACCAAGGCTGATGCCAAATTGGCTGCGGAAATGATGGCGGAGACTTTCCAGCCGAACTCCTTGGCAAGGATGCTTATAGTCGCAAGGCAAGGTAGGTAGAGAATTCCCACAAGTGCTAATACTATTAACTGAGAAGGTGAAAGCACCGCTGTAAGATTTGCCCCGTATATTGCCACCAGCGTAAGCAAGATGAGTTCTTTGCGTACAATACCGAAGAGCAGCAGGATACCAGCGATAACCGGAAGTTTCAGCCAATCAACGGTAAGGAACGATAGCACGTTACTAACCGGCTGTAATATGCCGAGCACGTAAAGGGCCTGCACGCCCGCTGACCCTATAAGATAGAGGGGGAATACCATATAGATAAGCGATTTGGTGCGCGCCCAGGTTTGTTTGGTGATAACTGAAAGCGAGGGAATTTTGAAAGCGTGCATCTCCATGATAAGGCCCGTTACCTGGCCCGGGAGCGCCTTAGAGGCTAGTTTAACAGCCAAAACCATAATAGCCAAGTCGAAAATGTAGAGCGCAATGGCCCAAGTGGTGCCCAGAAAAGCAGCCACTAATCCCAGGACGATAATCGTCCTGGCAGTGCACGGGGCAAAGGTAACCGCAAAAGAGGCGAGCAACCTCTCTCTTCTGGTGCCCATAATGCGTGTGGCATAGATAGCTGGAACATTGCACCCGTAGCCCAGGATGAGGGGGATGATGGCTTTCCCATGCAGTCCGACCTTGTGCATGACACTATCCAGCATAAAGGCTACCCTGGTAAGAATGCCGGAGTCCTCGAGAGCTGCCAGCATCAGATAAAAGGGTACTACGTAGGGGATAACCAGAGTAATGCCAGCTACCAGTCCACCAAATAAACCGTTAAGGATGACCACCCATAACGAACCGTTTATCGTAGGTGTTACGGGATGAAAAAAACTAAATAATGATGTCAGTAACCCCGAAAGCCAGTTACCTGCAGTGAAAGTCCATAGAAGTAGTCCACCTGTCACGATAAGCGACATGGCATATCCAAAAACCTGATGAGTAGTTAAGCGGTCCAGCCAAGTAGCAAAGCTAGCTTTTGTTTCAGTTTCTTGCTGAACCTCGGTAACGATCCGGTTTATAGCCGCATACCTCTCCGCAGCAATCATCAAGTAAGCCGGTTGTTCGTGGTGAGCATCAAGTTCTTTTACGATGGCTCGCGCTCGTTGGCTGACTATTGGCGACATTTCGGCGATAAAGTCCCGGATCCCGGCATCTTCCTCAATAAGCTTTATAGCTACCCAGCGGAACGCGAAGTCCGTCTTCAGCCCCTGGGCTTCCATAAGCTGGGTAAGCTCTTCAATGGCGCTTTCCAGTTTTCCGTCAAAGACTCTGGGAGTACTCCTCACCAGACGCTCATGACCTGAGATTTCGATGGCTCTTTCGATGAGTTCCGGCACCCCCTCACCCCGAGAAGCGACTGTGGGTATTACTGGCACACCGAGGAGGGAAGATAATTTATAGGAATCAACCGAAAGGCCCTTTCCCCCGGCGATATCCATTTGATTCAGGCAAATGACAAGGGGCACATCCATTTCTAATAACTGCAGCGTAAAGAAAAGGTTGCGTTCCAGAACCGGAGCTCCTACAACATTTATGATAACGTCCGGTTTCTCCCTGGCGATGTATTCCCTGCTTACGACTTCCTCAAGCGAGAAAGTGGAGAGAGAGTAGATACCCGGCAGATCCACGATACTAAATTCGCGCCCGCGGAAGTGCAGAACACCTTCAGCCCGCTCTACCGTCTTCCCCGGCCAGTTGCCAATAGTCTGGTGAGCTCCCGTAAGTTGGTTGAAGATAACACTCTTGCCCACGTTCGCATTGCCCGCCAAAGCGAATACGAGGTTCTTCCTATTCCGGGTTGCACCCCCATTACCGGAAGCCCCCGGATGACAAGAAACGGGTGCTGCCATCCTATGCATCTCCATTCAATGCAGCAGGATTTTCGAGAAAAACATTACTGGCAATCTCATCGCCAAGGGCTAGTCTAGAGCCCCGGACCAGGATTTCCACCGGACCCTTGAGAGGCGCCACCCTGTTCACTCTTATCTTGGTCCCAGGGACAAGCCCCAAGTCAAAAAGTCTGCGTAACACCTTGTTGTCGCCGCGAATAAAAGCTATCTTGCCCTCGTGGTTTTCTTTTAATGAAGAAAGCGATAAAACGCTGGATTTTCTTTTATTCACTTTCTCGAGGTTGCCCATACCATTCTTGCGACACTCATCGCAGCTTTTAAAATCCAAGTCACAGGCCGGAATCAACATATTGTCATCGGGGCAAGTACTGGGAGCTTTCAAAGTTTGGCAAATGGCCTGAGTGGCTTCATCGGAAATGGCATGCTCCATCTCGCAAGCTTCTTTGTGTACTTTTTCGCTCCCGATTTTAAGAGTGTCATGCAGAAAACGCTCCAAAAGTCGATGCTTGCGAGTCATTTTCTCGGCGATATCAGAACCTTTCTGCGTTAAC
>CAZUXO010000146.1:0-3513 GCA_964624325.1 uncultured Dehalococcoidales bacterium | reverse complement strand
GTGAGAAAACGCCTTTTGTAAAGGCGCATCATCGGGTGTTAAGATGATGGAATGATGAAAACTTCAAAACCCGTGGTGGCCGGCTGGCTGAATATCGTGGCGGGCGTCGTCTGGCTGCTGGCAGTCGGAGGATTGATATTGGTTATATTGGGATTTTCGGTGGGATTTGGCTTGCCCCAGGGGGCTGTGCTGTTACGGTTCTGGGCGATATTGCTGGCGCTCTCTTTGCCAGGCCTCCTGGCGATAACGGGCGGAATATCCTCTCTGAAAAGACGCAGATGGCTTCTCGCCCTCATCGGCTCCATAGGCGTAATCCCGACCGGGTTAGGGATTGCCTCGGTCATTTTGCTGGTCAAGTCGAAAAACGAGTTTGTGTGAGATCTCTTAAGATGCCGTTTTCGCTCTCCTGCTCGAATAACCAGCAGTTGCCAGCTTTTCATCCGGGTGATTTTTTTCCCACAGATCAACCAGCTGGCACAGGAACCCGTCGTAGCACTGCCCGGGAGCCCGGTTGGAATCGAGCTTGGTCTTGGTCGTCTCTCTGAGTCCGATAGTGGTGCGGCGCAATTTGGTCATGTGCTCCTCCTCAAGAGTCATGGCGCAAACCATAAAATGACGTGTCTTTTTACACTCATCTCAAACAGGTTAGCCCCCAACGTAGCTTATGCTATACCATTACAACGAATTACGCTATCGGTATTTGGCCGAATTATCTGTAGGGTTTATCCTACTTGCGGTATCGGCCAGGGGCAAATGTGAGGGTGGCTTATTTGCGAGGATTTCTATCCCTTAGTTTTTGGGACCACAAGCAGAAGTGCGCATGACCGCCTGAATCTCGTGAGATTATGGGAGAATTATGATGGTTATTCTTTACGCAGGACCATACTTGCTGAGGCTGCGATTAGAACGACACCAAGCACCACGCTGAAGGTCCCTGCAGTGATATGATGGTTGGAAAGAACCCTGACGCCGATTGCTATGCAGACAGCCGCCAGAACCAGGATGAAAAAGTAGCCAATGATATCTTTTTGTGTTATTTTGGCTTTCATGGCGGTTCCCTCCTGTTCGGGCTGCGGATAGATTTACGTATAAAAGCCCTCGAACTTTATATCACACCCGGCACCCGCGGTCAAGCGATATTTTATAATTTTGTAATATAAACCAGGACTGCGAGTATTGAATTTGACTATTGACGTTGTTAATATGAGGCCATCCAAGAAGTTATATTTCCCGGAGGAGGGCGAACATGCTTGAATATGTCAGCAAACGGTCGTTTTTACGCCAATACCTCATGTTAGCCGTGTCAATGGGGCTGGGCATACTGGGGGTGGCCCTATTCATTTTTCTTGGCTGCAACTCTGCGGCCACAAGTGTGACGCCTTCCTCGACGAGCCCGGCGCCTTCCTCGACTGCCTCAGGCGGGGTCCCGGCAGCTTTAATTGCAGATGTATGCTACAACTGCCATAAGAATTCGACGCCCGGCATTACCATGCAGTTTGCCTCCAGCGTGATGGCGAAGAATAATAGCACCTGCACGAGCTGCCACTTGGTGGACAAGGACTATCCCGGCGCTCAGGCCCATAATGGAACTTATAGATTGGCAGCGCCTACACCAGCCATGTGCCAGAAGTGCCACACTGAACGGGTAAGCCAGTTTGTTCAGGGGAGACACTCCCTGCCAGCCTATGTGGCTGTCAACGGCGCCGGCGGACTGACCGCTGACCAGTTAGTGATGTACAAGGCCATACCCGAGGGCGGCTACAACCCCAATCAAACGGAGCACCCCTTGGCCGCACTCGAAGGACCGGACATTGTGGCCTTTGCCTGCGAAGCCTGTCATAAGATAGGGCAACCCAATGTGGATGGTTCAGTGGGTCGCTGCCAGTCCTGCCATTTAACGCACAGCTTCAGCCTGGAACAGGCGCGCAAACCGGAGACCTGCAATGCCTGTCACATCGGCCCGGACCACCCGCAATGGGAGATCTATCAGGAATCGGCCCATGGCATCAGGTATGCCACAGACGGGGCGAACTGGAACTGGAAAGCAGCTATCGGCACTCTCACTGTTAAAGATATGCCGGCTCCAACATGCGCCACATGTCACATCAGCTCTTTCGGCAATGTTCCCGGGTCTCACGACCTGGGTAACCGGCTGACGTATTTTTTGGCGGCGCAATATAGCACCGCCAGGCCGGACTCACAGGCCAACGGACAGCGCATGCAGGTGGTCTGCATGCAGTGCCACGCGATAGACTTCGTGATTCGATTCTATGACGGCGCAAATAAGCTGACGTCAACAGTGACCGACATGGTGAAACAGGCGGATACCATCATGGCTCCGTTACAAAGCAAGGGATTGCTCAGCACGGCGCCGTTCGATGAGCCTATCAAATTCGTCTACTTCGACATCTGGCATGACTACGGACGCACCACCAAGTTCGGAGCCTGGATGCAGGGCGCGGACTACTCGCAATGGCACGGCGCATACGAGATACTGCGCAACATGGCCGTGCTGAAGTCCATGGCGGCGGAAAAACTGGCTGCCGCAGCTAAATAGGGTTTTTCGGACAATGACAACGGCGGAGGAGGCAGTCCTGCCTCCTCCGCTTCAGCTTTTTGATTAGCAGGTATCCAACAGGAGGTAATATGACAGACGAGCTCGGCGAGTTGTGGGATACCGCCATCTACAAGGAGATAGCATCCCAGTCCCTTTATATCGAAGCGCAACGGGAAACAGATGACCCGGCGGCGAAGGCGATGCTCGTTGAACTGGCGGCGGAAGAACTCAAACACGCCGATACCCTCCGTAAATTTAAAGAAGCAGGCTGGCAACCGGCGGATTGGAACCGCGCCAATTTGACCGACATCAAGTTAAGCGATTATCTCAGCGGGCCTGATACACTGGAGGGCGCGGGGCTGCAGGAGGTGCTCATCTTTGCCATGAAGCGGGAGCACCAGTCGGTAGTCTTTTACTCTCAGATGATGGGAGCGTTACGTTTGAGGGCGGCCAAAATGCTCTGCTCTCGTTTGGCGCAGGAAGAACTCAAGCATAAGATGAAACTGGAGATGGAGTACGAAAAACTGTTCCCCGAACGGGAGTATTAAAAATTCGGGTTCCGGAATTCAAAACCTTTGCAATCCTTTGAGACAATCCGCCAGCCTGAACTCTCTCGGCAAGCCCTGCCGAGCGGGTTAAATGTAATATTATTGCAATGATTTCGCGCCCCATTTTATAACTATTTTAGCTGGCGCGCCCTATACTGGCTTCGGTATCAACCCATTTTATGGAGGAAGCCATGATGAATAAACTCTTAAGAGCCGCCGCGATAGCGCTGGTGGTGTTATCACTGGTAATCGCAAGCATTGGTTGTTCCAAGTCCGCTGCGTCAACGACCACATCCATACCGCCGCCGACCACGACATCCGTGCCGCCGACCACAACCAACTTGCCCCCTACAACAAGCAACGTACCGCCGACCACTACCACAACTAACCCCCCAACCACAACGACCT
>CAZUXO010000145.1:0-5691 GCA_964624325.1 uncultured Dehalococcoidales bacterium | reverse complement strand
ACCCGTCCCACTTCCGATGTGACCTGCGCCGACACGGGCATCTCCGCCTTCAGCGCCACCTCGGCACCCCTGGCCACCGGCACAAGCTCTACCAAAGCGATAACGGTCACCGCCGTGTTCAACACCAAGGCTTACGACGGCCTGCTGACTGCTTCGGCTACGCCGACCTACACCGCCCTTGGAAGCGACGATTCGTTTACTCCAACAGAAGCCTATACCAGCAGGAATGTCGGCACCAACGACAGAACCTTGCACCCGGCTGGCGTTGTGACCGATGGCAACAGCGGCAACAACTATTCTTACACTTATACTGACTTCACCACCGGCACCATCAACAAACTGGCCATCACTGTGACGGCGGTAACCAACACCAAGACATATGACGGCGACTTAACTGCCGCAGGAGTGCCAACCTTTACCGCCCTGGCAGCCTTCGGCGGCGATACATTCGCTCCGACAGAGACCTATAGCAACAAGGATGTGGGCATCAGCAACAAGACCCTCATCCCGGCCGGCCTCGTGACCGACGGCAACAGCGGCCTCAACTATTCTTACACCTACACTAACTACACGACAGGCACCATCAACCTGAGGCCTATTACGGTAACCGCCGATACTAAAACCAAGACCTTCCTCTATGCCGATCCTGCCTTGACCTATGGTGTTACCGCCGGGTCCCTTGTCATCGGCGAAAATTTCAGCGGCAATCTGTCCCGCACGGTCGGTGAACTACCAGGCGCCTACCCGATACTGCGAAACACCCTAACCGCGGGCAGCAACTATAACCTGACCTATATCGGATCAATATTGACCATCACGCTTACTCCTCCGGCAACCCTGATTCCGCCCGTGATTACCAGGATTCCGCCCTCGACCGTTGTTCCACCGCTAGCGCCGGTTATCACGACTACTACACCGCCGACTACCACCACTACTATACCGCCGACTACCACCACTACTACACCGCCGACTACCACCACTACTACACCGCCAACGACGACAACTACACCTCCTACTACTACGATTAAGCTGCCAACGACGACAACTACACCGCCGACCACCACCACTACGACGGTTCCCGAACCTGGCAGCAATTTACCGTCGATTCTGGGTATCGGCGGTGGTTCAATTGCCATCCTTCTGGGTCTGCTTTTATTCATCATGCGCCGACGCGGCAAATAGGTTTATAGGTAAAGTAATTCTTTAAAAAGGAGCCGAGGTTCGCTCGGCTCCTTTTTTTATCCAAGGAAGTGTAATACTACAGAACTGGCGCCTTTTACCTTGGCTCGCCCGCCTTTTACGGTACGTTTCTCTCGCATGTTACCGCTTTAGCGTTTCAGGGGCGCAACACCGACCAAGGTAGCGATCTTGCGACTGTTAAGTCTACCGGCCCCGGGCATACTCTTGATTAGCGTATCCTTCTCAAGCCAGAAATGGCTATTCTTAATGCGACACTCCACGTCCTCTTTGATCATGGAAAGGGCTTCTTCCAGCCACTGGATATGGGCGTAAATGTTTGGGTGAACATCCTCGTCAGCCTGCAAGAACCAGTTGTGCTCTGATGTAAACATCTCGGCTAGCTGGCGGCGGCGCGTGAGAAGGCTCCGTTATTCACACTCATTCATGGAAAAACGAACCCATTTAGCAACGAAACCTTAGCTTCTTGAGAACGAACACTGGCGGATTGGGCGCTTCTATGCGTTTCCTCCATTTGAGTCGGCAGTTCCGGACTATACTCCATTGCGGGGTAAAGAAAACGTGAGCTACTTGGCTGATTCACAGTTGTCGGAGGCAAGGTGGGTATATTCTAAGCTGTGGCATTTCATAAATATTTAACTATTATATTGCAGAAATTGATGTGCACGGGATTGTTTTGTGATATATTGATTCCGGACTTCTTAGACCAGAATCAGACTCTCAAGGAAAGAAAGAGTTGGGTTTGTTGCTTTCTAGGAGCCGCGTCCTATGCGAAACAAGCGCGTAAATAGGGTGCTTCAGTTCCTGCATTTTGTTGGGCAGAACAAATACACCCGTGCCCTATCCGGGCTGAATATAATCTTGGGCAAACTCTACCGTAACAAACTCGCGGGTTATTTTGCGAGCATCGCTTGTGTAGCCCTGGCTACATGGATCAAAGAGCTAGCACAGCCAACTGTAATCCCTGCCAACGTTCCCATTCTTTATATTGTTGCCGTCGTTATCATCGCCGCTTTCTTTGATATTTGGGCAGCCATATTTACTTGCGTGATAAGTGTCTTTGCTTTCAACTATTTCTTCCTTCCACCTTTACACTCCCTATCCTTTGAAATATCTACTATTCCTCTTTCAATTATCTTCGTTTTCGTAGGCGCCTTAATCAGCCTGCTCTCCTCAAGGCTCAAACAACAACGGGAGAGGGCTGTTATGGAGTTAACAGCACGGCGGCAAGCAGAACAAAACTTGATACTCTATCGCGACCATCTCGAGGAGGTAGTAAAACTACGCACCAGCGAATTGGAAGCAGATATAGAGAAGCGCCAAGTGGTGGAAACAAAGCTCACACTGACCTTGTTGGAAATGGAACGTTCCAACGAGGAACTGCAGCGTTTTGCCTATGTTGCCTCCCACGACCTGCAGGAACCCCTGCGCATGGTGAGCAGCTATGTCCAGCTCCTGGAAAAGCGCTACAAGGACAAACTGGATGCCGACGCCAACGATTTCATAGAATTCGCTGTAGATGGCACCAAACGCATGCAAAACCTGATAAATGATCTGCTGGATTATGCCAGGATAAAAAGCCGCGCTGAGCCATTTAGACCCGTAGAAATGGAAACAGTATTAAGTACTGTCATATCCAACCTCGCAACAGGCATCGAATATAGCAAAACTGAAGTGACCCATACACCCCTGCCGATGGTCTTTGGGGACGAATCGCAGTTGGCCCAGGTGTTGCAGAACCTGTTCAGCAATGCCATCAAGTTCCACGGCAAAGAGCCGCTTCACATCCATGTCTCGGCGGAACAAAATGGCCAGGATTGGGTATTCAAAGTCCAGGACAATGGCATCGGCATTGACAAGCAGTATTTCGATCGCATTTTCGTCCTTTTCCAGCGCCTGCATGGCCATGAGTATCCCGGTACCGGTGCTGGCTTGTCGATTGCCAGCAGAATTTTGGAACACCATGGCGGGAAAATCTGGGTGGAATCCGAACTCGGCAAGGGCAGCACATTCTATTTCTCAATACCTATAAAAGGAGGCTAACAGTTATGAGTGCAATACAAGGCAGACCTGTGGAGATTCTTTTAGTCGAGGATAGCCCGGGTGATATACGTCTTACCATAGAGGCACTTAAAGATAGCAAGATACTCAATACTTTGCATGTAGCCAAAAATGGAGTGGAAGCAATGGCTTATCTGCGACAAGAAGGCGGGTATGAGCACTCAAGCCGGCCTGATCTTGTCATGCTTGATCTCAATCTGCCCATGAAAAATGGGATGGAGGTGCTGGCAGAAATCAAGGAAGACCCAACTCTGCAGCGTATTCCGGTGGTAATCCTCAGCATGTCAGGGGCAGAAAAGGATATTCTGAAAAGCTACAAACTGCATGCCAATTGTTACATTCAAAAGCCGGTAGACCTGATGCAGTTCATGGAGGTAGTCAAGTCTATCGAGGATTTCTGGTTTACGATCGTCAAACTACCGTCAAGTGAGGGGTAACAATGGATAACGAGAGCGGCTGGATACTTCTGATTGAGGATAACCCGGGCGATGCCAGGATTATTCGTGAGACGTTAAAGGAAACCGGATGTTGTTCTGCTCGACCTCGGACTTCCTGACAGCCAGGGTATTGAGACACTTAACAAAACTCTAGCTTCGACTCCCGCAATCCCGGTGATAGTGGTAACTGGCCTGGACGATGAGTCAGTCGCTCTTAAAGCTTTGGCTGAAGGCGCACAGGATTATCTGGTAAAAGGACGGATTACCGCCGATCTGCTGCGACGCGTGGTTCTCTATGCCATAAAGCGCAAGAAGGCTGAGGAAGATTTTCGCCAAAGCGCCAATAATTTCAATACTCTGTTCCAGACTATAGGTGAGGGAGTAATTTTGCTCTCCCCTGATGGTAAGATTATTCAATCGAATACTGCCTTTGAGAGGTTGGCAGGAGTTGAAATCGCCAAGACCAATACTCCCCACTATTTCAATCCCGAGTACCAGTTACTTGAACCCAACGGAAGTGTAATTGCACCGCAGGAAATTGCTCAACTGCTGACACTGAAGGCAGGTACGGAAGTCCGTGATAGGGTCGTTGGTATTAAGCGTCCAGACGGCACACTTTCCTGGATTAACTTATCCGCAAAACCAATAGCAAACCCCGAAGGAATAATAGAAGGGGTTGTCGGGACATTTATCGATATTACCAAACGCAAGATGTTTGAGGAAGAGCTGAATATTTCCTTAGTCGAAGCTCAGAAGAGCGCAGAACAGCATCGTACAATCATTCAGACAGCCATGGATGGTTTCTGGTTAGTGAACCTGCAAGGACAATTGCTGGAAGTAAATGAGGCCTATTGCCGTATGAGCGGGTATAGCGAGCGGGAACTGTTGACCATGCGTATTTCAGACCTCAAAGCTGATGAAACAAAGGAAGATACGTCTGCCCAAATACAGGATATCGTGAAAAAAGGCGAAGCTCGTTTTGAATCTATGCACCGGCGGAAAGATGGCAGCCTGTTTGACGTCTTGGTCAGTACGCAGTACAAACCCGTAAATGGTGGGCAGATTGTGGCTTTTTTACAAGACATCACCGAGCGCAAACTGGCAGAACAGAAGCTTGTGGAGTCGAAAGCCCTTACTGAGTCGATAGTAGAAAACGTCCCGTTAATGATTTTCCTGAAAGAGGCGAAAGACCTCCGTTTTGTCATCTTCAACCACGCAGGCGAGGAGCTCCTGGGCCATGACCGCAAGGATTTACTCGGTAAGAATAACTTTGACCTTTTCACTGCCGAACAGGCGGCTAATTTCATGGCCAAGGACCGGGAAGTGCTGGAGGGAGAAACCGGCTATTTAGATATTCCGGAAGAATCTATCCTTACGGCAAAGAAAGGCCAGCGTATTCTTCATACACGAAAGGTCTGCATCCGGGGGGTTGATGGAATAACGAAATACCTATTGGGCATCTCGGAAGATATTACCGAACTCAAACAGGCTGAAATCGAAAAAGCGCGATTGTTCAACATAGCCGAAATATCCAATCGTCTGGCTGCCGTAGGTGAGATGGCGGCCGGCATAGCACATGAAATCAACAATCCGTTAACCGGCGTAGTTGGCTTCTCTGAACTCCTGTTGGAAAAAGATGACTTGCCTGAAGATGTCAAAGAAGGTCTTAGCATCATCAACGAGGGAAGCAAGAGGGTAAAGGATATCATAAGGCGCATGCTTACCTTCGCCCGTCAGACCAAACCGTTAAAGACCAACTCCAGCATCAACGAACTTATCGAAGCTACCCTCAGTCTCAGGACCTATGTCTTGAGAACCGCCAACATAGAGGTAATCAAGCACCTGGACCCTGAACTTCCGTTGATAACGGTCGACCCGGGGCAGATGCAGCAGGTATTCCTTAATCTCCTGGTCAATGCCGAATATGCCATGAAGAAAGCCCATGGCAAAGGCAACCTGACTATCACCTCTGAAAAGAAGGATGGCCACCTCCGCA
>CAZUXO010000144.1:0-3024 GCA_964624325.1 uncultured Dehalococcoidales bacterium | reverse complement strand
ATTTGCATGAATGCACAACTGATTGATACAATCCTTTACCTTTAAAGATCCATGTAACCATAGCCAGGCATTAAATAGTATAGAGGTTATGGCATTGTGGAATGTGCTAATCGATATTTTATACTTTTTAGGAGTTGGATTATTGGCTGAAGCTATCCTTCAGTCTATTGTGAAAAACTCGGTAATAACGGAAACTATATGGAGGATATGGTGCGCTTGGGGGGGCTCGAACCCACGACCTCAGCCTTCGCAGGGCTGCGCTCTAATCCAACTGAGCTACAAGCGCGCATGGTGCCGAAGGAGAGATTTGAACTCTCACACCCTTTCGAGTACTACGCCCTGAACGTAGCGCGTCTGCCATTCCGCCACTTCGGCGACACCTATAGAATTATAATGGCGAAGGCTGGCAGTGTCAACGTAAAAAGCGCTGCCGACGAGCCGCGTGGAAAGCCGGCACACTTGATTGTAGCACGTTGTCTTGGGTTGAAGCCACTCGTTATTGCTAGTAGCTAAATACCATCGTACCCGATCCTCGGTCTGCGTGTCTATTGATGTTTGACTCCGATCGGCTTCAACGATAAAATGTGTTATGCCTATTTACGAATATGTTTGCCGCAAATGTGGCTCCAAATTTGAGATCCTGCGCCCCATGAGCCTGTATGAAGAAACGGCCGATTGCCCCGGTTGCGGCAAACCCTCTCAGCGCGCCATCTCGCTTTTCTCTTGTCTGGCCAAGGATGATACCGGCTACACTGCCCCCATAGGCGGCAGCTCCTGCGGCGGGTGCAGTGCGTCTTCTTGTGGCACGTGCGGTTCTGGCTAGTAGTATTATTGCTGCTGATGCGGGTGAGTAAGAGTTTTTGAGCCACCTGCTACACCCCGGTTACATGAGCCTTTATTATCGCCATGGATCCTTTTTGCAGAACTCGAGGCATCAAAGAAAGCCTTCGACAAGCCACTTCTTTGATTTGATATTTTCCCCTGCTTTCTTCAAAGCCGTCCTTTTTTTTGCTACAGTTTGTTATTTACTTCTTTGGAAAAGGGACTGGATGTGACTCGGCAGAATATTGATGATTAATTCTTTGGTCGCGGTGAGCTCCGTTTATTAGTTCCACTGACTAGACATATGTCGCCGGGAGACTATTATCAGGTGGTCTTTTAGAGTTTTTTCCATTGCCATTTAATTTATATAGTGTTTAAGCTGGGTTTTTGGTTAACCTAACCGAATGCCATGTCTTACGTTATCATTGTAGGTATGCATTGCAAAGCATCAAAATACCAGTCATTAAACTTGATGAGGAATCATATGAAACCCATGGTAATATCCTTGATAGCGCTTGGTTTCGTGGTTATCATGGGGGCATGTGCCGGGGCATCACAGCAGAGCGGAGTGCTCGAGGGGAAGGTCAGCATCGGACCCATTACTCCGTTGCAGCAGATCACTCCTGTTCCGACCCCACCCGCAGTATATGCGGCGCGTAAGGTGCTGATCTACGACCGTTATCATAGCCAGTTGATAGAAACTGTCAGCCTGGATGATAACGGTAATTACCACGTCGATCTCGCAGCAGGAACCTATGTGGTGGATATCAACCACGCAGGTATAGACAGAAGCTCCGAGGTTCCCAAAACCGTAGAAATTGAAGCCAATTCTAGGGTGGTTTTAAATATCAGCATCGATACCGGGATACGTTAAATACAATCAGGAGAGAGAAGCATGAGGAAATTATACCCCCTTATTATTGCAGTCGTAGCCGTGACGTTTCTGCTGACCCCGTCTTGCATGGCGGCAAAGCAAACAGTCGGGCTCGGGCAGGAGTTCCAGTTAAGCCCCGGGCAAACGGCATCTGTAACGGGACAGAGCCTCAGTATTGAGTTTGTGCGGGTTACCGAGGATAGTCGCTGCCCTACTGGCGTAACCTGAGTGTGGGCAGGGCAGGCCGTGTGCCTGCTGAAGATTACCAGTGAAGGAAGTGTTACAGAAATGAGCCTCAAGCAGATGGGATCCAACGGCCAATCCGCGCAGGACTACCTCGGGTATCATTTCGCTTTTGACCTGCATCCTTATCCAGAAGCCGGCAAGGATATTCATCCCGAAGACTACAGAGTAGTCCTGAAGGTGACCCGGACAACTTGAAAACTTGCTCCTGCCGGGTCTAACCTTTTGACTTGAATTACGTTATAAATAGTGAGACAGATTAAAAAGGAGGTGATTTATGAAGAAAATACAATCCAGCAATCTCGAAAGAGCTCTTTTCCATATGAAGTGGCTTTTTTGGTCTCCCGAGAGACGCTACGGATATCTTTGGAATAGAACATGCGGCAGATAATGCCCTGTTTTAAATATAATTAGCCGCCGGTGTCGGGCCTGTCAGGTCCGGCGCCGGTTCATTTTATAAACCCAGTGTTGTTTTCTGCGAGTTATTGTATTTTGTCTCTTTTGGACAAATTATGCCTTGCGCATAATAATTGGACATTGTCTGCGACTAGGGAAGACCCACCCAAAGAATAAGGAATAATATGGTCAAAATGCAGATTATCTAGGCTTCCACATTCACGGCACTGCCCTTTGTCACGCCTCCAGACTTCGATTTTGACTGCTGAAGGAATCATTCTAGAATGGTCGAGGTCATTATCTTTCAATGCCGCTGAGCTATCTCCTGTAGTTAATTCAAGCTTAAATTTGAACACCATGCGTTTCTGGCTAAGTTCCTGCCAGGCGTCCAATAAGGAAAATAGACCATTGTAAACCCATATCCCTGGACGTATTTTTTCGTATACTTTAACTAATTCTGGTAGAGTATGACTCGCCTTCAATCTTTCGGCAGCGGCATGGAATAACCCATTCTGTGTTAAAGTGCCAAGTGGAGTAGTCATTTGTTGGTCAACAGACTTGGGGTTCACCTCATACGTAGTGTTTGGGACATCATGTCCTTCGTAAATTAAAACTTTTCCCTCATTTTTGATTCTATCAGCATACGGAGCTCCTGCCCGAACACTCATTAAAATAACACTAGGTCCGCC
>CAZUXO010000143.1:0-2658 GCA_964624325.1 uncultured Dehalococcoidales bacterium | reverse complement strand
ACTTTATTGGATAGCTGGTCGGATACCTGGTCCACCTGATCTGGCAACTGGTCTGATAGTTGGCTGACGGCAGCGGATACCCTGGCGGGGAACAGTTTTTTCAAGGTGGTCAGCAGTTGATTTGAGGATTGCTGGCTCAACATCCCGGTGGCAACGGCGGTTACGTCAAGTTTTTGTATTTCATCCACAACGAAATCCGCATTGAAAATGGTGCCTTCAAGGCTTATGGCCAGGGTAAAAAGGACCAGGGAAATCATCAGAATATGATTCAACCCAGATAAAATCGTTTTTCTTTTATGCCCGACAGGGGTTTCCGTGGTCACTTTTATGGGTTTAATATTGCTCAGTTTTTCAGCTAACCATTTGAAAAAACGGTTCAATAATCTGAATGCGATGATCGTCACGGCTAAAAATAACAGGATGCTTATGATGAATATAAAATTGAATGACATAATATATCCCGGGCGCTACCTACTTAATCAATTTTGTAATATTCTACTACCTTGCGCGCTAACTTTCCAGAGGTACGGTGTCCAACCATATAGATATTTATTAAGGATAGATGAATTTCGAGGAATCGTTTCAGGCCGCGCACGATTCTCCCCAGTCTCCACCCACGCACACAGCAGGAGGTCTGGGTGTGGGTAATGGATGTGATTTGTCCGATAGGTCGTTAGTATAAGCTGAAAATTGATTCAAAGGTTCCGGTTATGCTTTTCGACAGTACCGCCCACCATGTCCGAAGTTCTTGAGGGGTTTTCGCTTCGGGATATCATCCTTCTTTTTGGGGGTGTGCAGTGGAGGAAACACCTATAAAATCGTACCAACCTAACAGTTGACTGTTCGCCGACTACTTCAGTATCATCAATGCCTCCAAGTCTTACAAGTGGTTCAAGGAGACCGAGACTTTACGTAAAGAAGCTCATCAACTCTGGCTGGTTCCTAGATTTAGCCCCAATTACTTTCCGATTGTTTTTTCCCACCACCACTGCCACCAGAATAGTCTAAGGTAACGTGCAGAAGAAATGGGCCGGATATTAGCCCTTTTAGCAAGACCAATCTGTGAGAGTATATTGTTGCGCCTGACGATAAAGGTGCAGCCTTCCCCTCCTAGATTAAATATTACTCCCAGTGCTTGAAAAAATATTGTTATCGCTGAAAAAGTCGGTCTGGAAATTTTAGGGTTGCGAGCTATGCGGCCTAGATACGCTTCGCCGCACTCAAAATTTACACGGCATGGTAAATCAATCAGGCTGTTTTGGGCTTGTTGGTTGAGGGCAATCCATATGATGTGGCTTATGGTCTTGTTTTGGAAAAAACATAAGCACTTGGCTCCTTGGGACAACCGATTGTCATTCTTGACTACGAAAGTGCTGAAATCATAACCTTCTCCGACAAGGTCTGAAAAATCGCTGGCCTTGCCCACTAGTTTGTGCTCTATGAACGCAGGAGGGGCCTCAAAATTGACAGTTTTATCCAATTTTACACGGTAAACATAGAAAGTTTGATAGTCCAAGAGGTGGGAAGCACAAAAATACAATCCATTCTGTACAAATACTTTAACACCTTTTACGGTTAGTATTTTGACGCCTTGCCGGAATTGAGTGGCGGTCCGATTGACAATAGTATTCAGCCGATTATTCATCGTTTATCTTCTGATTACCGAATTCCATGAAAGACTGTCTTCCTTCGGAGCAATTGTTACAGAGATCAATCCGATTATATTTGTTTTAACCAAGTGTCCTCTAATTTCATTGATCTTGGGTGAATTCCACATTTCTTTAATCGAAGACTTTTTAACGTTTCCTATAACAGTTTGTTCGGTTCCTATCGTTGCATCATAATATCACATCCCCCTCAGAGAGTACTGTTATTATTTCAATGATATAATGCATGGAACATTGGCTCAAGAGGCGATACTTATATGTACAACTGGATAGCAAGGAATATTTTAGCCCCGGCTTTGGATTATTCCAGGGGGACAAGGACAATGGCGTGTCTCGAGGATCTCGAAAAGAGCCAGTGGTGGCAAAGCGACAGAGTGCTGGAACTCCAAAACGGGCGCCTGCGGGAATTGGTTAAACACGCGTCTGAAAACGTACCATACTACCACCGCGTTTTTGACGATTTGGCACTCAAGTCCGGTGATATCAGTTGTAGCAAAGATGTTGCAAAACTACCGGTGCTGAATAAACAGCTGATAAGGAGAAATATTAGCATCCTGCAGGCAACAAATATCCCCAAAAAAAAGTTTATTCTTTCATCCACCAGTGGTTCAACCGGTGAGCCACTTATTTTCTACACCACGCGAGACGACGAATATAATTGGGGTTATGCCAGGGGCTTGAGGGCAAGACAATGGCCAGGTTATCAGATGGGGGATAAAATGGCCGAGTTTCGCCCAAGCCTGCCAAATGAAACTGCATTAAGCAAGTTTATAAATCAAATGAAAAGATCCTTTAGAAGATCTATTTTGTTGGAACCGCAGACCATATCAAAAGAGATGCTGCCGATTATTGCAAGAAGGGTAGAGGCGTTCAAGCCCAAGTTTCTTTTTGGCTATCCCAGTGCCATTTACCAACTGGCCAACTATATTAGACGTCGTGAGATCGGAAGAGCGTCGTGTAGGGAAAGAGTGTTCAGAGCCGTGTAGAGCGT
>CAZUXO010000142.1:0-5058 GCA_964624325.1 uncultured Dehalococcoidales bacterium | reverse complement strand
TTTGATATTATGTACTTTTTTAAGAAAGACCCGGTTTATGGCGGGTGTTCAATTCATCTGGGTATTCCTTCCCGCTGGAGAACGCTGGGCTCAGATACAAAAGGCGATCCCCGTTTACACGAAGTAATTAAACAGGCCGATGTGGTACATCCCTGGTTTGTGGGGCGTTTTAATGAGGGGAATTATGAAAAATACCGGCAGGAACTCTCCGCCGGATAAAGGGAGACTGAGATGATAGAGCGCTACAGCCGTCCCGAGATGAAACGGGTCTGGTCCGATGAAAACAAGTACAATAAATGGCTAGATGTGGAGATAGCAGTGTGCGACGCCTGGACAAAGCTTGGCCGCATACCACGCGCATCCCTTTCCAAGATAAAAATGGCGCGCTGTAACCAGAAGCGCATGCTGGAGATACTGACTGAGACACACCACGACATGACCGCCTTCCTGGGGGCCGTGTCCGAGAGCATCGGGCCGGAGGCGCGCTTCATTCACCTGGGGCTCACCTCTAACGACGTCATGGATACGGCGCTCTCTTTACAACTGGTGGAAGCTTCCAAAATTCTCAGCCAGGATATGAAGGATTTGGTGACGGCGCTGGCCGTGCTAGCCATCAAGCACAAGTACACCATCATGATAGGCCGTACCCACGGCATACACGCCGAACCGACCACCTTCGGCCTCAAGCTGGCTCTGTGGATGGAGGAGATGCAGCGTAACCGCCACCGCCTGGATGAAGCAGCCAAAGTCATCGCTTTTGGCAAGATATCCGGCGCCGTGGGGACCTACGCCACCGTGCCGCCGGAGGTTGAGGAAATTGCCTGCGCCAAACTGGGGCTGACCCCCGCGCCCATCTCCAACCAGATACTGCAGCGCGACCGTCACGCCCAGTTTGTAACCACTCTGGCCATAGTGTCGGCCTCGCTGGAGAAGTTTGCCACAGAGATACGGTTGCTGCAGAAAACGGAGACGCGCGAGGTCGAAGAACCATTCCAGGAAGGCCAGACTGGCTCCTCCTCCATGCCACACAAACGCAACCCTGAGCTGTGCGAGAGAATTTGCGGCATGGCACGCCTCATGCGAGGCTATGCCATTACTTCAATGGAAGACATGGCTTTATGGCACGAGCGCGACATCAGCCATTCGTCAGCCGAGCGTATCATACTGCCGGACGCCTGTTTGCTGCTGGACTACACTCTCTCCATGTTCACTTCGATTATCAGCGGCCTGAATGTCTATCCCAAGAACATGAAAAAGGACCTCGAAATAACCAAGGGGCTAGTCTTCTCTCAGCGCGTCATGCTGGCCATTATCGACAAGGGCATTTCGCGCCAGGAGGCGTATAAATTCGTGCAGCGCAACGCTATGGAGAGTTGGCGCGGCGGCAAAAAGTTTTTATCCCTGCTGGAAGCCGACGCTGAGTTGATGCAGCGCATCTCCAAAGCCGAGTTGGAAGCCATCTTCGACTATAAATTCTATCTGGCCCACGTGGATACCATCTTCAAGCGCCTGGGGCTCACCGAACCCCAGTGGAAAAACAAGATGACAGACGCTGCCAAAAACAGACTGACGCCGGGAGCGTTATAAACATGGCACAGCAAAAAGGAATGATCCTCAAAAGCGAACTGGATCTGCCAGCCTTCATCAACGGTAAGGTGCGCGACACGTACATACTGGGGGAACATCTGCTCATAGTGGCT
This sequence comes from uncultured Dehalococcoidales bacterium, assembly GCA_964624325.1. GTDB lineage: Bacteria > Chloroflexota > Dehalococcoidia > Dehalococcoidales > UBA1222 > SURF-27. The sequence goes on along the minus strand of CAZUXO010000142.1, from coordinate 3,358 downwards.
ACAGACCGCATCTCAGCTTTCGACGTGGTGCTGCCCACCGGAATCCCCAATAAGGGCAAGGTGCTCAACCAACTTTCGGCTTTCTGGTTCGAAAAGACTGGACATATCGTCCGAAACCACGTCGTGGAGGCGGTCACGGATAAATCAAACTTGAACACTTATCTTCCAAAAGGCGACAAAAAGGCGTTCCCGGCCTATTTGGCCGGGCGCTCCATGGTGGTAAAGCGAGCCGAGCGCCTACCAGTCGAATGTGTTGTCCGGGGTTACATAGCGGGTTCGGGCTGGGCGGAGTACAAAAAGCAGTGCACCATATGCAGCATCAAGCTACCCTCCGGGTTGGTGGAAAGCCAGGAGCTGCCCGAACCCATTTTCACGCCAACAACCAAGGCCGATGCGGGCCATGACATGCCCATGACCATGGATGACTTCAGCCACATGTTCGAAGACGGCCTTGGCTCGAAACTCCGGGACACATCGCTTGCCATCTACAACTTTGCGCGCGAGTACGCCAAAACACGCGGCTTTATCATCGCCGATACCAAGATGGAGTTCGGACTGGACGACGGCGAGCTCATCATCATAGACGAGCTTCTGACGCCGGATTCGAGCCGCTTCTGGGATATTGAGCGCTACGAGCCGAGCCGCCCGCAGGACAGCTTCGACAAGCAGCCGCTGAGGGACTGGCTGGAAAAATCAGGCTGGAACAAAGAGCCGCCCGCTCCCACGCTGCCGGAGGACGTCATCACCAGCACAGCCAAGAGATATGAGACGGCCTTCGAGAGATTGACGGGCAAGAAGCTGGCTTAGCTCAAACTGGATTCAGACAGAACCCAGAGACTATCCCTCCATCCATTCCTTAGTGGACGGCAATTCTCCCGCCTTACGCTCGTCTATGCGTGTGGCCTTGTCAAGAGCTTTGCCTAACGCCTTGAAAAGGGCCTCGGCCTTGTGGTGGTCGTTGGTGCCGTAGATGGTACGCGCATGCAGATTCATGCGTGACTCGCTGGCAAAGGTTTCCAGGAAATGGCGTATAAGGTCAGTGGGAAAGCCCAGCATGTCGTTCTCGGCGAAAGACAGGTCCAGCACAGCATATCCCCGCCCGCTTATGTCTACTGCCGCCATCGAAAGAGCGTCGTCCATGGGGACCGTGGCGTCTGCCATGCGAACGATACCGCGCCGCTCGCCCAGCGCCTCCAAGAAGGCCTTACCCAGGCAGATGGCCACATCTTCAACCAGATGGTGCGCATCATCCCCAGTGACCGAAACGCTGATATCGAAAGCTCCGTGCCGCACCAGTTGAGACAGCAGATGGTCGAACATGCGTATGCCAGTCACGGTTTCATAGCGGCCGATACCATCCAAATTGAGCTTGAGATTAACGCTGGTCTCTTTGGTTTCGCGCTTGACAGTGGCTGAACGATTCGACATGTTTTACCTCCCGATCTCTTTAAGGGCTTTAAGTAAGATATCGTCTTCTTCCGGTTTGCCCACGCTGAAACGTAGACAATTCTTAAGTCGCGGTTCGGCATAATAACGCACGAGCATGCCCCTATTCTCCAGCGCCTGCTGCACGTCTTTGGCATTACCTTCGAGCAGATCACACAGAATAAAATTGGATTTTGACGGATAGATTTTGAGCCATCTAAGGTCTTCAAGCCGCTTGTGCAGCCTCTCCCTCTCTAAGACTATTTTTTTTACATTGCGCATTAGATATTCCATATCTTTGAAAGACTCGCGGACTGCTACCAGCGCCGCCGCGTTGACATTATACGGGTCGCGGATGCTGTGCAGGTAATTCGCAATCTTTAGCGGGAATACACCATATCCCACACGCAGGCCGGCCAGTCCCGCCCATTTGCTGAAAGTGCGCAGCACCATCAGGTTCGAATATTCTGCCATCAGAGGGAGAGCGGTTTCACCGGTAAACTCGAAATATGCCTCATCAACCACCAGCGGTAAACCGGTCTCCAACAACACCAGCACATTTTTTCGATCGGTCATCGTCCCCGTGGGGTTGTTCGGATTGGCCAGAAATATCAGCTTGGTCCTGACGGTAACGGCTTTCTTGATAGCCGCTATATCTATGTGAAAATCTTTGTCCCGGGGGACTTCGACAATCTTAGCTCCGTTGAGGTCGGCGTAGAAGCGGTACATGGCGAAAGTGGGCACCATGTTGATGATTTCGTCGCCCGGTGCGGCAAACAGTTTCACCAGAAGGTCTATCAACTGGTCACTGCCAGAGCCTGCCACTATCTGCTTGTCCGGCATTCCCGTGTACTCAGACAGCAAATGGCGCAGTTCCGTCTGAGCGGCATCGGGATAGATGTGATAGCCCGTATATTTCTCAAGTGCCCGAGCCACTTTGGGCGAAGGGCCGTAGTTGTTCTCGTTGGCATCCAGTTTCACGACACTGGCGGGAGGTATGCCGAGTTTTTTACCTATTAATTCCGGCGATTTGCAGGCCGCATAACCGCGAAATCCCGTCAACTCGGGCCGCGCGAAACGTTCGATTCCTTCTGAGTCGCTCATCTGAGTCCTCGCTTATCTATTGCATGTGCTCTCTTGTCATCTGCGCTTAGAGCCCTGGCATGAGCCGTAAGCCCTTCCGCCGCCGCCAGTGTGGCTGCCATCGGACCGAATTTTGCCATCATCTTAGCATCAACACTCACTACGTTCATAAAGCGTATGAAATCGGTCGTATTGAGCGGTGAAGCAAACCTCGCGGTGCCACCAGTGGGTAAAGCATGGCTGGGGCCTGCCGCGTAGTCTCCCATTACGACAGTAGGGTGAGCTCCTACGAATACACAACCGGCGTTTTTTATCTGTCGCGCAATCTTTTCCGAATCTTTCACGTACAGGCATAGGTGTTCAGGTGCATATAGGTTGACCAGCTCAACTGCTTGGCCAATATCCCCGACAATACCGACGATACCGTGACTATCCAGCGACTCTTCGAGAATTATACTACGGGAAAGGTTACTCGTCCGGATTTCTATCTCCTTTAGCACTGCCGCAGATAACGTTTCAGAAGTGGTAATGAATATTGATTGCGCCATTCCGTCGTGTTCGGCCTGTGCCAGTATATCAGCAGCGCACCATATTGGGTTGGCATCTGCGTCGGCGATAACGACCACCTCGCTAGGTCCCTGCAGTCCGTCTATGTCTACCAAGCCGTACACCTGCTTCTTGGCCAGCATCACAAAAATATTACCCGGTCCGCATATCTTATCCACTGCGGGGACCGATTCCGTTCCATACGCCATGGCTGCGATAGCCTGGGCTCCGCCGATAGCATATACATGGCTTACCCCCGCCACCGACGCTGCCGCCAGTGTCATCTGGGGTATGCGCCTGTCTT
>CAZUXO010000141.1:0-5081 GCA_964624325.1 uncultured Dehalococcoidales bacterium | reverse complement strand
GAAAGAAAACGCCCGTAGCGAACCGTAGTTCACATCGTCTATCAGCACTATTACCAGTTGTTTGATCTTCAAAGGAGGCATTTGCTCAGGGAGGATGCTCAATTCTTTACCTACCTGTGTGTAATGCCGGTGGATGCGGGTTAAAACGAAGATAATTAAAGGGATTAGGACCACAATCATCCAGCCGCCGGAGGTGAACTTGGTCAGAACAGCTATAACGAGGATAATGGCTGTCAAAACGGCACCGGTGGCATTAATAGCCAGACTGCGTTTCCAGCCGGGGGTCCTCAATCTCCACCAGTGTATCACCATACCCGAGTTGGACATGGTAAAGGCCAAGAACACTCCGATGGCGTAAAGGTTTATCAGACGCTCTACATTGCCCTCAAAAAGCAATACCAGCAACGCCGCTAAACTGCCAAGGAACAAGATGCCAGTGGAAAAAGCTAGGCGATCCCCGCGGAATTTGAATTGGTGAGGCATAAAGTTATCGCGTGCCAGCATTGAGGATAACCGGGGGAAACCGCTGAACGCCGTGTTGGCTGCAACCACCAGTATCCCTACGGTTGCAAACTGAAATATGTAATATAAGGCATTGCGTCCAAAAACTGATAGGGCCACTTGGGAAATAATGGTTTCCTTGGTCTGAGACAGCCCTAGATGGTCGGCCAAGAAAGTGATTCCTAAAAAGAAAACCGCGAGCAGCCCGGCCATGATTGTTAGCGTATTAGCGGCATTTTTAGACTCCGGCGACTTAAAAACGGGAACTCCGTTGGAGATAGCCTCCGTGCCGCTCATGGCGACGGCTCCGGCAGAAAAAGCACGCAGTATCAGCCACATTGTGAGAGGTTCAGTAACCACAAGTACAGGGGGTGTGGTGGCTGCGTTAAGGGTGCCTGCAGAGGCTTTGAAAATGCCAAGAATTATCATAATAATCATACCGACGATGAACATATAGGTCGGTATGGAAAAGACGGTTCCGGCCTCTCGTATCCCACGCAAGTTTGCCAGCACCATTAGCCCTATGAAGAACAGACTTAGCATGACGGTAATGTTGAGGTATGGTGGTAGCGAGGCGGTCAGGTCGTTCACCTGTGCTTCATATCCTGAGGCTATCAAAGCTGATATCACGCCTTGGGAGCCGGCTACTATGGACACTGCTACTGTTAGTACGTAGTCAATCATCAGGGCGGCTGAGGCTACTAAACCCGCGGTCTGCCCAAGATTTTCTCTGCTCACATTATACGAACCACCGCCCTGGGGATAGGCATGCACTGTCTGTCTGTAAGAAAATGCCACAATTGAAAGCAGTAGGGCCACGGCCAAGGCTGTGTATATCGAGACTCCCAGCGCTGCGCTTCCCGCCACCATCAGAATAGTTAATGAGGCTTCTGTGGCATAAGCACTTGATGAAATTGCATCCGAACCAAATACTGCCAGTGCTCTTAGCTTATTTAAGCGTTGCTGGCCTTCGTCGGCTGTATGTAGCGGCCGTCCGATAAAAAACCTTTTCAGTCCGCGCAAGCTGCGCTCAGTCTGGTTCTTAGGGACTTCTTTCTCAGGTTGGGCTACGAAATAGCCTGGCCCTGCCTTGGTAAAACGGCTCACACGCTTTACCCTGGCAAAGGATTCACCTGGGCGCGTTCCTCGGTGTGTCTCGATGCTGATAAGGTCAGGATTGAGGTTGCCAGTTGGCTCTTCTTTGTTCTCGTTAGAACCAGTTCCAGCTTTACCCGTATCAGGACTCATGATTTTTTATTCCTAATGTCTTCACAGGCATAAACATATTCGAATTCGTTTATTGGATGCTATATTTATAGCACTTTTTGGTTTAGTCTGCCACAAATGGAAAATCCATTTATGTTGTTCCCATTTGGTTGGGAAAAAATAGTGTCCATAATCGTATGTGGTTATACAGTGCGTGTCAAACCATGTATATGTTTCAATTGCGGATATTCCCAATCCTGAGTTTGAACCATACCAATTCGTCAGATCCTGCCTGGATTATACCCTTGTTTGTATGCTTTCACTAAAATAAGATGGTAGATTCAAAGGTTATCCCAGTTCCCCCGCCATTTCCCGCCCTCCCAGAAGGTGAACGTGCAGATGTTTGACTACCTGGCCCCCTTGTTGCCCGCAGTTGATAGTAACTCTGTAACCCTTGTTTGCGATGTCTTCTTTTTTCGCCAGCCTGTTGGCTACCTGTAAAAGGTAACCCATCAACGGCTGGTCTTTCTCATCAAGTGCGACCAGGTTGTCGAAGTGTTCCTTGGGTATGATGAGTATGTGGGTCGGGGATTGGGGGTGAATGTCTCTGAAGGCCAGGACACGCTCGTCCTCGAAGACCCTGTTGCTGGGTATGATGCCCGATACTATCCTGCAGAAGATGCAGCCTTCCATGTCATTCTCCTACCTGCAGCGATACTTCGCAATTTGCTGTTCGAATAGGTCTCCCCCGTGCATGTCATTGGCTACGATGACCGGGAAGTCCTCCACTTCCAGTCGCATGATGGCTTCAGCTCCAAGTTCAGCATAGGCGACGATATCTGCTTTTCTCACGGTCCGAGAGAGAAGTGCGCCCGCTCCCCCGAAGGTCACAAAATAAACGGCGTGCTGCTTTTTGATGGCGTCTTTCACTTCAGTCGAGCGCTCCCCCTTGCCGATCATGGCACCCAGCCCTACAGCCAGCAGGGCGGGAGTGAAGGCGTCCATGCGCCCGCTGGTGGTGGGACCGCACGAGCCGATGACGTGCCCTGGCCGCGCTGGCGTAGGGCCCATGTAATAAATGGTTTGACCTTTTATATCGAAGGGCAGAGGCTTGCCCTTTTTTAGTGTTTCAATCAGTCTTTTATGGGCGGCGTCACGGGCAGTATAGATGACGCCCGACAGCGAAATGGAGTCTCCGGCGCACATCTTCTTGCGCAGGTTGTCATCGATGGGAGACGCGATATTCCAGATAGCCATCAGAGTACCACTTCTGCATGTCTGGCGCTGTGACACTGGAGATTGATTGCGAGTGGCAGGCTGGCGAAGTGGCAGGGGCGCGATTCGGCATGAACTGCAAGCGCCGTAATCGAGCCGCCCATACCCAGAGGTCCGATGCCGAGAGAGTTTATTCTCTCAAGCACATGTCTTTCAAGGTCGGCTGTTTCTGGGTCTGAGCTTGGCCAACCGGCAGGGCGTAGTAGCATCCTTTTAGCTGCCAACATTGCTTTTTCGGAGGTACCGCCGATGCCCAATCCGATGATGAGCGGTGGGCAGGGATTGCCGCCGGCTTCTTTAACCGCATTCGTGACGGCATCTACGATACCCTGTTCTCCTGCGCTTGGTTTCAGCATGACAAGGCGGCTCATGTTTTCAGAGCCGCCCCCCTTGGGCATGAAGCCTATCTTGAGCTTTTCGCCTGGCGCGATTTCGATATGTATAACAGGTGGGGTATTGTCTCCCGTGTTCATTCGCCCAGAGAAAGGATGGGATATTATTGATTTGCGAAGGTAACCCTCCTGATAGCCTTGTCTGACGCCTTCAGCGATGGCCGCATAAATCTCCCCGCCCACAAAATGCACGTCCTGTCCTATGTCCAGGAAAATCACTGCGGAGCCACAATCCTGACAGAGCGGTAGGCTATCGGTTTTGGCCAGCGTAGCGTTTTCCAGCAAGCGTGTGAGTGCTTCGCGCCCAATGGGAGATGTCTCCTGTTCGCTAGCTTTATTGAGCGCCGTCAATACATCTTCGCCCAGTTCGAAGTTGGTCTTCTGAGCCAGCCTGGCAACCGCGTGTGTGACGTCTTTTACGTCGATTTCTCTCATAATGTGGTTTTATTCTAGCATGAAAGAACGGGTAGTGGGTATATCGGGGGTTGGATTTAATTCTTTTTGTGTCTTTAGTAGCAAGAGAAAAAATAACCCAATGATAATATTCGTAGAATCAATCGTAAGGGCGGGTTTACACCCGCCCTTACGATTGAAAATGTCCTAACCTAGAGTCATGGCGCTTACTTGTTGCAGCACGACTCCGCAATGGGGGCAACAGTCGGCTGAGTGTTTTCTCCGCCAGGACAGCAACTAGCCGCTATGGTCGTGCTTGTTTTGCAGCAGGCTGAGGTTCCATCAACTCTGTCGGTTCCAGTCCTGAACAGACCTCCGGCGAGAACGGGTGCGGCGAATATTCCTATGCCTGCCACAATCGCTACAAGGGCAATACCGCCAACTAATAGTTTCTTCATTTTTCTTACCTCACTTACTTGTTATTATAACTATACTCTATTTTGTTATAGGATGCTATGCTTGCTTTTGAGCTTATTTCAATGGCGTAATTAATGCAACTTCAGGCGGGCTTAAATTTGAGGTAGTAAAGCAGCCCAGCGATGGTTTTGGCGTCCTGGATCTCGCCCGAGTGAATGAGCTCGACAGCCTCATCCAGAGGTATTCTGACCAGCTTGATTTCTTCGGTGTCCTCAGCAACAAGGCGCGCGGGAACTAGTTCAGTAGCCATGAATAGATATAAATATTCGCTGGCATAACCGGGGGCGGAATAGAACCCTCCCAGTCTCACCAGTTTGCCAGGAGCGTAGCCCGTCTCCTCCTGCATTTCCCGGGTCGCGGCCTCTTCCGGGGTTTCGCCCCGGTCTACTCCACCGGCTGGAATTTCCAGCAGTTCTTTGTTGGCCGCATGTCTGAACTGTCGCACCAGTAGCAAGTAATTCTTTTCGTCAACGGCCACTATGGCAACCGCACCGTCATGCTCGATTACCTCTCGCAAGGCCTCTTTGCCGGAGGGCAGAACCACGCCATCCACACGCATGCGGATGTTATGCCCGGCATAGACATAGCGACTGGAGAGGAGGCGGTAGTCCATCAAAACTGTTTGACACTGTAGATAAGGGCGGCTTCGTCGCAGTTGGGGAACTTGGGGCAGCGGTAGCACTCGCCCCAGATCTTGTGAGGCAGGGTGGCTTTGTCCTCCTCCACAAAACCGCACTTCTCGAAAAAGGGCTTTACATAAGTCAGGCAGAATATATTGGCGATGCCGAGTGCTTTGGCCTCGTCCAGGCAGGCGCTTACCAGCTTTTCACCCAGACC
>CAZUXO010000140.1:0-3893 GCA_964624325.1 uncultured Dehalococcoidales bacterium | reverse complement strand
GATGACCTCCATCTTGTGGATGTCCTCGGCCAGGATGAGGTCGGGGGCGAGGCTGACCACCTTTTCAATATCAATGTCCGAGTAGCCGCCCACATGGGGCTTGTCTACGGCGGCGGCGGGGTAATTGTCGTAGATGGTGTCGCCCACCACCCTGTCGCCCAGACCCAGGTCGAAGAGTATTTCCGTGTTGCTGGGCGCCAATGAGACGATGCGCTGCGGAGCCTTGTCAATAGTAATAGTGCGACCAAGATCATCGATGACGGTCATGGGGAAAGTGGTACTGGTTGGGGTGGAGCCTGCAGTATCCGCGGGTTTGGCGCAGCCGATGCCGGTGGCTACCAGAGCGATGGCTATCAACAAACTCAAAACGCCAAAGAGTGTTACTCTCATGGAAATGGCTTTGACTCTCTTAAAACTGTCTTTAAGGTTATCGAAATAAAACAAAATCCTATCCCTTTCGTATTTTTTTAGAAGCAGTTGCAATAAAAAATCCCCTGCTTCGTGGGCAGGGGATTGCTCTGTCATGTGGACATGCCTGTACCTCCTGGTCCCGCGGAGACGACACCCAAGGCTCTGGCGTTCTGACTCGCCCGGTCTATGCCGGGATTACAGCAGGCGGTACTGTGTCGGGATTTCACCGACTTGCCTTCCAGACCTACCCGTCAAATCTTTCAACCTATAAATTGAAAGCGGCGGGCCTCGGGATTGCCTATTAAATTATGATCCAGACTACTACAAGGAAAGACCAGTGTCAAGCTTTTGCGCCGGAAAATATCAACGTTCAGTGTCAAGAAAGATCCTCCAGTCCTTGCTGAAATATTATTCCAAATGGAAAACGTCATGGTCGGTCCGCTTCGATCGCCATCACCGATTCCTTGATCACCCATAGAGTCATGCCTAATGCCGGTTTAACCGGCCCTCAACCTGAACACCGTGCTATAGGCCCGATACTAGCCGGTGTGCTGCCACTTGCAGTCGTGTTGGGAAGGGGGCGCTTATACGTGTTATATTGCCATGGGCTCGGACTACCATGTAATTTCTTGGTGCATTTTTCAGGCTCCCACTCCCCTTATCAAACGCCAGAAGAGCTTCATCTGCTGAATGAACCTCGCCTGTGGAGCACTAGTGGTAATTGCTGGTATACTGATACTGTGAAGCAAATACAGCTTCGTGTAGGTTAAAAATGAAAATAAATTGTACCCTTATACTGAAGAATATCACCACAACCCTGCTGGCAATCTTTGTGCTGCTGACGCTTGCACCGGGTTGCGCCAAATCGAGTGGCACTGCGAGCTTTGGAAACGCCGTTGGTAGCCGCGCTTACGATTTCTCGCTGCCTGATTTGAAGGGCAATACAGTTAACCTATCCGGCCTGAGCGGACGTCCGGTACTTCTCAATTTCTGGTACACCGGTTGACCCTACTGCGTAGAGGAGTTTCCTCTACTACAGTCAATCTACCAACAGGAATCAGCAAAAACCAATGGCGCCGTAATTCTGACGCTCAATATCCGTGATTCAGTTGAAGGGGCAACGGCTTTTATGAATTCTCACGGTTACACAGTGCCGGTGCTTTTGGACTCGCATTATGGAAATTCTATGCTATATGGAGTATCCGGAGTTCCCATGACATTCTTCATCGACCGAAAAGGCATCATAAAGTACATCAAGGTCGGTCCGTTCACAAGCCTGTCTGAGATTCAACACGACATTGACAAGATAACGTGAAAGCCCCTGGTTACTTTCAAGGAGATTAGTTGATGAAACCAAGTTCATGGATAACCATCGCGATGGTTGCCGCCTTCTATGCCATCGCCTTTTACTTTTACCCTCAGATGCCGAAGCAGATGGCCTCGCATTGGAACGCCCAGGGTGCAGTGGACGACTATACCTCAAGATTCATGGGGCTTTTCCTCTTTCCTTTCATCGCCACCGGAATGGCATTGCTATTTGTAACCATCCCCTTAACTGACCCGCTTAAAAGCAACATCGCCAAATTTAGAAAATACTACGACTGGTTTGTTTTAGTTTTCCTGCTCTTTTTCCAATACCTTTATGTTTTGACCATAATATGGATTAAAAATGTGAGTTTCGACATGATGCGGGCACTTCTCCCGGCCGTGGGCATCCTGTTTTTCTATATCGGGATTATGATACAAAACTCCAAGCGCAACTACATGGTAGGCATACGTACACCTTGGACGCTGGCTAATGATGAAGTATGGAATAAGACTCATGTCCTGGGTGGCAGGCTTTTCATGGCCGCCGGGGTAATCGACGCAATAGGGGCCATCTGGCATGAACATGGGCTATTATTCATTCTCTTTCCGGTTCTGTTAGTCGCGCTGGTGACCGTTATTTACTCGTACATAATCTACCAGAAAATCAACAGGACAACCTGAGATGATGGAATCAAGAGTCCTTCAGGGAATGTTCTGAGAAGACAGGTATTTTGTTCTCGGATGAGGAGGGGCTGGAATACTCCATTCGGTGAAATGATTGCCAGGTGCTTTTACCCTGGGAGGTTCAAATTCTTCACCATATACCCTGATTTAAAGTCATACCCCTGTTCAGAGTAATACTGCCTTGCACCCACGCCACTTAGTACTGCGACCAGAGAAGCTCCCAACTCCTCGCCCGCAATACGTTCTGCTTCCGCCAGCAGCATCTTGCCAAACCCCCGATGCTGGGCGGCTTTATCCTCGTGCTTGCCCAATGCCAATTCGGAGCCAAATACGTGCAGCTCTCTAACAAATGCTAGTGGAGAATTCATGTCTAACGACTTTAAGGGTTCAGGCTCGATTCTCAGGCGCAGCAATCCGAAAAGTGTCCCGTGCTCGTCCTCGAAAGAGAGGAGTACCTCACGTCCCCCCGACGCGTCGTAATCCAGGCGCGATAAACTCGGTTGGCCCACCGTCCAGCCGGCTTTTTTGCGGTGTCCGTACTCGCGGCAACGAATACAGCGGCAGTCATCTCCTCGCGCCGCCATAAGTTCTTTCACTGTTGACCGCACCGATTCTTTCAGCCCACCCACGATGTATTGAGGAGGTATGTCGCGCAGGACGCGGGATATGCGCACATATGGGGGTACGATCGCCTTAATATCGGCCATGAGTTTTATCATGACTTCGTTGGGGTATGGACTGTAACGACCTTCATTCAACCATTGTTCGAGAATGGTCCCTTCGATGACCATAGTAGGGTAAAGTTTAAGTCCATCAGGGCGAAAATCAGGATTGTAGAAAAGTTCACGAGACATCTCTAAATCATGCTCCGGAGTCGAGCCAGGCAATCCCGGCATCCAGTGATAATGAACCTTAAAGCCGGCCCGTTTGAGGATGGCAGTGGAACGCACCACATCGGACACAGAATGCCCTCGCTGCACTTCGGCGTAGATTCTGTCATCAAGGACCTGTACGCCCAACTCAACGCGCGTAGTGCCGAAGTCCACCATGCGCGCTACCTCAATCTCGCCACAAACATCGGGGCGAGTCTCCACACACAACCCGACACAGCGTCGTGCGGCTGTCTCGTTTATTTTTTGCGCATCTCCCAGAGAGGATGAAATAACCCCGTTCATGGCATCATAGCAATCCTTGACAAACTGGTATTGATATTCGACGGGAGTTGCCAGGAAGGTTCCACCCATGATAATAATCTCCACCTTATCGGTAGGATGCCCCATATCTTTCAAAACGAACAGTCGGCGTTCAACCTGTCGATAAGTATCGTAGTAGCAAGCCCTAGCGCGGATGACCGAAGGAGAATCGGGTGTATAGCTCTGGGGCGTGGCACCGAATGTGGGGCAATAGACACAGTGACCGGGGCAGCCGCAGGCTTTGGCCATAACAGCTACAGGGGTTACGCCCGATATTGTGCGCGACAGTTTTCTCAT